>JBATUM010000247.1:0-1588 GCA_049671145.1 Promethearchaeia archaeon | reverse complement strand
TTCTAATTCTTCTTCTAAAAATCTTTCTATGTATAAATAACCTCCATCAACAACTCCAAAAAATTTTCTGGTTGAATAAAAGGTAGGATATTTATAAGGCTGGCAATAAAATGCTTGGGAATTATCTATTATTAGATCCTTAATATTAGCTGCTAAAAATTTTACAATTGAATCATTAATTCCAAAATAATTAACATACAAGAGAAATTCATTTTGATTAAATTTGGAAGGTATTTCTGGTTCAAACTTTTTATTTATATGATAAAATTCAAGCTCAATTTTTAATTCGTGTATAGGTTCTAGTATACTATCGCAAATATAATAGGGTATAAAAATTTTAGTTGGTTCTAAAACTTTTAAAATATAATATAATGCATTTCTTCCACTATTAATTCTTAATGCTTCTGGATGATATTCTTTTTTCTTCTCTAATTCCAATTCGAAATATCCGCCAATCTCTCTCATTTAATTAACAGTTTTTTAAGTTTATTAATTTAAATCTATCTTATTTATAGGTTGATCTTTTTTTATATTTTTTAAAGCAACTTTACCTATTAAATCAGAAATTTCTTCTGGTTCAATAGTCCCTTTTGATCTTTTAACAGTTAACATTTCTTCTGTGATTTTACTCCCTTTCGGAATGTTTATCTTTGCAACAACCGTTTTTCTTATTATTTTTCTCAATTCTAATTCTTCCTTGGTCGGTTCTTTATTACTTTTTCCTAAGATTAACTCAACTGTCCTAATTTCTTTTACCAAATCCTTCAATTCAACCGGATCCAATGAACAGATATGATCTGGACCTATTGCGTGTTTGTTATAAGTAAAATGTTTTTCAATCACCTTAGCTCCGAGACCTACAGCCAATTGTGAAACTAAAGTTCCAATTGTATGGTCTGAATATCCCACTATGTTATTGAAAGAATTTTTAAGGGTGATCATTGCTCTTAAATTAGCATCTTTATATTCTGTAGGATACTGGGAAGTACAATGTAATAATATCAATTCGTTATTACCACTATCATAAATAATTTTTATTGCTTTTTCAATTTCATGCAAATTAGCCATTCCTGTAGATAAAATCATCGGTTTGCCTTTTTTGGCGACTTTTTTCAATAAGAGGCCATTTGTCAAATCTCCAGAACTAATTTTATATGCAGGTATTTCAATTTCCTCTAAAAAATCTACACTCTTTACGTCAGCAGGAGTGGAGAGAAAAATTAATTTATGTTTATCTGCATATTTCTTTAAATCTCTAAATTGATCGTAACCTAATTCTAATCTCTTTATCATTTCAAACTGTGATTCTTTTTTCCCTATATTTGTTTGTTGATATTTTGCAGTCTCTACGGATTTCGTAACAATTTCTTCAGTGATCCATGTTTGAAATTTAATCGCATCTACATTTGCATCTTTTGCAATTTCAATAAGCTTTCTGGCTTTTTCTATATCACCATCGTGGTTGACACCTGCCTCTGCTATAATGAAACAAGGAAAACCATTTCCAATTAATTTATCTCCAATTTTTATCTGCAATTTTCAGCTCAAAAATCAAAAATTTGATAATAAATAAATAACATTCTTAATG
>JBATUM010000246.1:0-3962 GCA_049671145.1 Promethearchaeia archaeon | reverse complement strand
AATGTTTTTGATATAATTGAGGCTATTTCAGATGCAATAGAAGGCGTTGCGGATTATATAATGATATTATTAACAAGTGCCGTATAAATTAACCGCAACAATTATATTTTCTTCTTATAGTAAGTTATTAAATTTTTAAATCTAATTGTTCTAATTAAATTAATAATTAAAAATAAAATTAAGCAGTAGATCGCTTAATAACATCTACTAATCCTTTTTTATGAAGCTTTTCCATCATTTTTTCAATCTCTTCCACGGGTTTCTGATTTATTTGGGCAACCTGTATTAGAGTATTCCTCCCATCACACACTTTTAGAACTTTGTATTCACTCATAGAAAGCATTCCTAACTGAACACTTAGGGGAGTGACTTCCTTTATAACTACAGGGATTCTCACTTCACCACCCTCCTCTATAGTCTGGGCTCCCATATCGGACATACTTGGAGTCTCACCAAAGAAGGATCTTACACCAGTAATATCATAATTTTGATTTATATATATATAGATAGTATGCTCTTCCCCAGAGAGATCATCAAGTTCATCAGGATCTGGATAAAGATTTCGATGTTTAAATTCTTTTGTATAAATCCCCATTTTAAGACCATTTATAATTTCCTTTTTATCAAGTCTTAGTGCTACCATATCCTGGCATATATTACACCAACCCCATGCTTCTATCAAACTGAAATATTTCCTCACTTTATTCTCAGGCACTGCTATTTTCCTCGTACATATTACAAATTCAAAATATAATATTAATATTTGATTAAAATAATTTTTGTTATTAAGATAACTAATAAGTAAAATATGTTGTTTATTAATATAAATTTTAATTAACTTAAGCTTTTTTAGATTATACTTTTTAAAAGCGAAAATAATTAAAGTTATAGGTTATTTTATAATCCATTAAAGTTTACATGGTTCATAAATAGTAATGTCAAGTTTTAAAAAGAACATGTGTTTTTCATGTGGACGACCAATTGCGCCTTATGAAGGGGCAGTACATTTTCCTTGTCCACAATGTGGAGATGTAACTATTTGGAGATGTGAACGCTGTAGGACTATGGGAAACACATATCGATGTCTTAAATGTGAGTTTGAGGGCCCTTAAGCACTCTAATAAAAAAATTTATTTGATTAATATGGGAGAGTTTGTAGCTTTAATTGACGTAGTTCCAGAAGATACTGATGTTGAATTTGAAGGGTTTGTGAATAAATTAAAGAATATTCTTCCTGATATTTGTACCATCGAACATTATGAAATTATACCTGTAGCTTTTGGTCTTAAAAAAGCAAGGCTTCGCGTGAGATATCCCGATGAATGGGGAGGTACGGATAAAGTTGAAGAACTACTAGGTCAAGTTGAAGGGATACAAGGAATAGAAGGTATTGCTTTTTCAAAAGCATAGAGCTTTAATTAATTTATTTATTAATTCTCATCGTGTTGTAATATTTGATATTTTAACCATTCTGTCTCATCCTTTTTAATGAGTTCTTTAATAAGGGGAATAGAGTAAAAACTTGAATTATTTCTATAATGACTTTTAAAGCTTCCAAGTATTTCGTGCGCTTCATAGATTTTACCAGATTCGAGTAAGATATCATATATTTTTTTAATCATCTTACCAGATTCTTCAATTTCAGTAGAGAAATATACTTTTTGAACTTTTTCTGCTACTTTTCTCATAAATTTTTCCTGTTCCTGCATATATGAATCCATATTATTTTTCATTGTCAATCTAATGATTTTTTCAGCATAATCAATAGCACCATCATAATTACCATTTAATAAAGAATTTTCTTCCAAGATCTTCAAGTCATTAATATCTGATAGAATATCAAATTTAGAATCCCTTATTGAAACCTTTTCTCCTTCACTTTCTACTTCTTTTTCCTTTTGTGTTTTTTTCCTAAGTATCTTTTTCATTTTAATATTCTTATAAGATTTTTTTACTAAATTCCAAATTAAATGCTAATTATTCCTATTAAAAAATCTTAATTTTAATATTTATATCTTGATTTTTCGGAGGATTTGAATAAAAAAGAAGGGACTTCAAAATGTTCCTACACAACACGTTTGAATAATTTATCTAACTCTTTAATTGATATAAACTTCAATGTTGGTCTTCCATGTGCGCAATGAAAGGGATCTTTACATTTAGCCAAATCATTTAATAGTTTCCTTACGTTAACAAGAGATAAATCATCTCCCCCACGAATACTTTTATGGCAAGCTAAATAATTAATAACATTGTCCTTTATCTCAGAAAAACTCTTATCTTTGCCAATTTCAGCAATATCCCCAATAATTTCTTTTATTATTTCTGCTTTTGGTAATTTTTGGATGATTGTAGGCAATTTTCTGAGAATAAAGGTATTTCCCCCGAAATGTTCAAATTTAAATCCTAACTTGTTTATTTCATTTAAATTTGATAATAAAAAGAACCTTTCACTGGGAGATACTTCAATCTTTAGCGGGGAAATGAGCTTCTGTATGCTTTTTTTAGTGTTGTCATATAATCTATAAAAATATTCCTTATTGATTCTTTCAGAAGCAGCATGCTGATCTAAAATATACATTCCCGCCTCTCCATTTTCATTTACGCCTTCAAGTAAAATGTAAATTTTATTGCTCAGTTGCCCCGTTTTAGAAATTAATCGAAGTTTAGGGAAATTTTCTGAGATTATATATTTTTCCCTTAGATAAGTCTCCTGTAAATATTCTTTTTCAGTAGTCTTATCGACAATTTGATCTGTTAAATCTAATTGTATTGATTTTTGAGTTTCATCTTCCTGCTGGATTTGAATATTTTGATCTAAGATGGATAAAGGCTTGGTTTCATCAGTTTCCTGAGTGAAATCCTGAACATTTTTAATAGGTTCAAGAGCATCTTCAGATTCTATCCATAAATCCAACTTAGATTTTTCATCTTTATCTAAGACAAATTGTCTAATTTCAGTTTCAAGATATTTATCTTGTTTTTTAATGAAGTTTTCATCAATAAAATCTCGGATAATATTATATACCTTATTATAAATAAAATCTTCGTCTTCAAATCTGATGTGTAACTTTTTCGGATGGATATTAAAGTCTACAAAAGCAGGATTTATATCTAAAAATAGAATAAAAAAAGGATATTTTCCGATCATTAATATATCTTTATATGCTTCTTGCACAGCCCTGAATAAGAGATCACTGATAATATAGCGGTTATTTATAAATAAACAAGAATATATTCTACTTTTTTTAGAGATTTCAGCACTTCCAAGTAATCCATGCAATCCAAGTTCATCTTCACTATATTCAATTGGTTCCATATATTTAGCAATAATTTTCCCATAAATATGAAAAACAGTTGTTTTTAAATCATTTTGAGCTGGGCAATTAAGTATAGTAAGACCATTGTGGATATATATAAAATGAAGAAGTGGAAATGCTAAAGAATATCTCTGTATAATGTCTGTTATATGCCCCAATTCTGTATTATCTTTTTTCAGAAACTTTTTTCTAGCAGGAATATTATAAAATAGATGTTTTACTCTAAAATTAGTACCAATAGGGCAAGAAACTTCTTCCTTCTGAATGGTTTTCCCTCCTTCAATAAGTAATTTTACTCCTAAGTCGTTTTCCTTAATCCTCGTAATTATTTCAACTTGGCTAACAGCAGCTATACTTGCAAGTGCTTCTCCCCTAAAACCTAAAGTATTTAAATTATCTAAATCCTCTATTCTCCTTATTTTGCTGCTAGTATGCCTATTAAAAGCAATTTCAATTTCATCTGGTGGGATACCTATTCCATCATCTATAACTTGTATTAAGGATTTTCCTGCCTTTTTTATAACAATACGTATTTCCTTTGCTCCCGCATCAATACTATTTTCAATTAACTCTTTCACTACATTTGCCGGTCTCTCGACAACCTCTCCTGCTGCAATTTTTTCAGCATCAATTATCTTTTGA
>JBATUM010000245.1:0-51554 GCA_049671145.1 Promethearchaeia archaeon | reverse complement strand
GTGTATAGCAAGTGTAAGTTTAGAAAGAATTGTTGAAAAAATGAACGTTAACCCAAAAGTAGAACAAGTATTCATAACAGATATTGCAGGAAAACCAGTGGATTGGGATATGGTTTTTCAATTTAATTTAGATAATGAAGACCCCTTTTTTGTCGAAATTAAAATGAGAAAAGTAAAAGTACTTGAGGGAAAGGCTTCAGAACCGGATATTCTTATGACAGGCGATAATAATGCGATAGTAAGAATCTGTGAGGGAAAGGGTGATTTTACTCATGCCATTAGTCGTGAGGAAATAACTGTTGAAAAGGGAAAGGTTATAGAAGTTATAAGGTTGACCCGAGCCATAACGACTGCTCTTAAAACAAAATAACTTTTTTTACTCTTTTTTTGTCGTCTATAAAAAAATAGAAATCTTTAAATAGCAACTTAAGAAATATTTCACCATTAAAATCTACGTAAAATTGAAATCCTAAAATAAATAAAAATAAAAAATAATAATGACGAGGTGATCGTCGTATGAAAAGAGAATTTGCAGTAGTAGGAATGGTTGCCTGTTTAGTGGTAGGTGGTTTGGCTGGATGGTTAATTCCAGCTTTTATTGGAGGAATACAAGGCCCAACATTACTAGGAGATATACAATCGCGGGGTTATATGATTGTTGGAACTAGTGCTGATTGGCCACCATTTGAATATTTTAACTTAACAGGTACAGAAGAATATGAAGGTTTCGATATCGATCTATGCGAATTGATTGCTGCTGATCTTGGTGTCACTATTACCTGGTCAGACATGGAATTTGGTGGTCTGATTGCTGCTTGTGAATCAGGTGTAATCGACCTGATAGCGGCCGCAATGTTTATCACACCAGACCGTGCAGAAGTTCTTGCCCATTCAGTGCCCTATATTCGTACAAATGAAGCTGTCATAGTTTTAGAAAATTCTAGTATTACTATTGATAGTTTAGACAATCTTACGGCTTACACTGTCGGTGTCCAAACTGGCACTGCTGAAATGTGGGAGTTAGATGACGCAGGTATACCTTATGTTGATTATCCTAGTGCCCTTGTACTTTTCAATAATCTAGCCGGTGGTTATATCGATATTGCATTCGTAGATGAGCCAGTTTTTACCATTTGGGACAAAACAATCGATCTTAAGATTATCTATTCGGTGCTAGCTGAACCTACAGCATTGTTCTGTCGGAAAAATGAACCAGAATTCTTGGAAGCAATTAATAAAGTCATCCTTGAAGCTTACAAAGATGGAACGCTTGATGCACTAATAGAAGCGTGGTTTACGTGAGCGAAGAACCAGGCATAGCCTTTATTTTTTTATTTATCATTAGAGAAGGCTTGCCTGCAACGTTAATACTTACTGCTCTAGGCCTACTAGGAGGATTTATACTAGGTTTATCACTGGCAATCATGCGTGTTTATGGTCCTAAAGAATTACAATGGTTCGCGAGTGGCTATGAGAAGTTATTACGTGGCATCCCACTTATTGTTCTGATTTTTATTATTACTTTCATAATTCCACAACAGCTTATTTGGTTCATAAGCCCACTTCTGAGGCCGGTTTTCGGCGTATCTTTGGCGTTAGCTTTTCGTAGTGCTGCCTACCAGTCTCAAATATTTCGCGGAGCGATTCTATCCGTAAATCCGGGGCAGATGGAGGCTGGTCGTGCATTGGGAATGAAACGGTTCCAAGCTTTTCGATATATAGTACTTCCTCAAGCCCTACGGCTAGCGGTGCCTAGTTGGTCCAATGAGTATGCAATAGTTATCAAAGACTCATCCTTCGCTTACATTGTTGGAATTGTCGAGATGACGAGAGCGGCTTGGTATGTGTTTACAACTTCCCCAGAGCTCTTTGGTGTATCAATTGGTATAGTAGCGATTCTATACTTTCTTTTTACATATCCGGTTACAAGGATTTTTGGCGAACGACAAGAAAAGAAGCTTAAGGAATTGGGGATAGGAGGTGGCTAAATTTGGTTAGACCCGTATTACGTGTAGTTGATGTGTGGAAGTCATATGAGGATTTGCAAGTCCTCAAGGGGGTATCATTCGAATTAGCGGAACAAGAAGTCAAGGTGATCTTTGGACCTAGTGGTTCTGGTAAAAGCACGCTGCTTCGCTGTATTAATATGTTAGGCCCACCAGATAAAGGTGAAGTTTATCTCCGTGGGCAGAATTTGATGGGATCTGGAATCGACCTTAATGAGATGCGTATGAGAATAGGTATGGTTTTCCAACATTTTAACCTCTTTGCCCACCTCAAAGCGATAGATAACGTTAGTATTGGTCTTCGGCGGGTAAAAGGCTTATTAAAGGAAGATGCTCGTACGAAGGCACTCGAGGCATTAAAACGTGTTAGGATGGCGAAATGGGCTGACCATTACCCTGCGCAATTATCAGGTGGTCAACAACAACGCGTAGGGATTGCACGTGCTTTGGTTATGGAGCCAGATGTGATATTGTTTGATGAACCTACTTCTGCTTTAGATCCCGAATTGATTGGTGAAGTTCTTCAAGTAATGTTGGATATTGCTAAAGCAGGAACCACGATGGTGGTTGTTACTCATGAAATGGGTTTTGCTAGAGCCGTAGCATCAGAAATGATTTTTCTATCCGAGGGTGTCATTATAGAACGCGGAACTCCAGAGCATTTCTACGTTTCACCCAAATCCGAGCGAGTTAGGCGCTTTCTTAAACAGCTGGATGTTTTATACGGAAGTCACGAAAAACTTCTGAAATTATCAAATGAGGAAGAAAATTGATGATTTTCCAAAATCTCCCTGAGCCGATTGAAGACCTTCTCGATGTTCTAGGATTATGGGACCACTTCTTATCAGGCTACCTGATAACAATGTGGTTATATATGTGGGCGCTAATAATGGGCTTTTTTTTAGGTCTTACACTTGCTATTACTCGTCAATATGGGGGATCGATTCTTTCACGGATTGCTGGAGGCTATATAGAAATTATACGTGGCACACCCTTACTTGCACAGATATTACTCTTTTATTATCTCCCTATTAGTCTAAATATTCCCCTAGGGGATTGGAGTTTTGAAACCAGCTTCAATATTATGGACAGAAATATCCCTCTTAAACTTTTAGATCATGCAACTCTGGTAGGCATTCTCACGTTAGGTCTTAATAGTGCGGCTTATCAAGCTGAATACTTCCGTGGAGCAATTTTATCTGTCGGTACTGGACAATTAATGGCTGCTCAATCTGTAGGCATGTCCCGTTTTGCTGGTATTCGCCATATTGTTTTACCTCAAGCTTTACGCCGTGTTATCCCTGCATGGTCCAATGAAGCTGCTTACTTACCAAAGTATACCGTTGTTGTCTATTTTATAGGTGTGAGGGACCTCTTTCGTGAAGCCTATGTCTCGATTTCCGCACAAGCTAGACCACTAATAACATATATTCTTATTGGTCTAATTTTTTTAGTTACAATTTCAATTATCTCAAAACTATTGGACGTCATCCACAAACGAACAAGTATTCCGGGTTTATAAGCTAACTAAAAATTTCCGTATTATTGTAAGGATTGGGTATTTTAAGTGTAAGAGATTTTTGCCGTAGAAATGAAATAAACAAAAAATAAATTTTTTTTTTTTTTATCTTTTTTAAGAATTATTTTAAATTTAATTTGAAATTTTAATCTTAATTTTTTTGGATTCTAATAATTTTATAGAAGTTAAGATCAAAATTGAAAAACTATTTATGCTCATAAACTTTAATCAATCAAAAATGAACTTTTAAAAATAAATAGAGTTAAGTAATTTATAAAACAAAACAAAATATAAATTTAAAATGAGTGGATTTAAATGAGTGGAGAAAAATTATGGCTAAAATCTTATGATAAGCATGTAACGCCAACCCTTTCCTATCCAACAGAAGATATAGGAACAATATTAACTCAAACAATGAATAAATACTCAGATATAGTAGGTCTGTATTTCATGGATCGTACAATGCTTTTCAAAGAAGTATTAGAGTTTTCTCAAAAATTTGCTACTTTTCTACAAAAAAATGGTCTGGAAAAAGGTGATGTTGTTGCTATTTGCCTTGCAAATAGTCCTCAATATCTATTTGCTGCTTATGGAACGTATATAGCTGGTGGTACAGTTACAGGATGTTCACCTTTATTAAGTCCTGATGAAATTGCCTATCAAATGAAAGATTCAGGTGCTAAATTTTTAGTTACCATGGATATTCTTTATGAAAAAGTTTTTTCAAAATTCCTTAATGACTTACCTGATATGAAAGTGATAGTTCCAACAAATATTTCAGAATTCATGGGATTTGGTGGCTTTAAAGTATTCATGGGAAAATTAATTAAAAAAATACCCAAGGGAAAGATGGATCCTTGGCCAGGAAAAACTGTTGTCCCATTTCTTCAAGCAGTTGGTATTGAGATCGATTTAAAGAAAGTAGATATAGATCCTAAAAAAGATTTAGCATTAATTCAATATACTGGTGGTACTACAGGGAGTCCAAAAGGCACTCAAATCTCGCAATTCAATATGATAGCTAATATGAAACAATTCGACGTTTGGCTTGAGAGAGAAAAAGGAAAAACAGTAGTTATTTCTGCATTTCCCTTCTTTCATATCGCAGGGTATTTCATAGGGCTATTCTTAAATTATATTGGTGGTGCTCAAATATTAATAGCAAATCCAAGGGATACTGACCATATTATTGAAGAAATTATAGACAAAAAACCAACCGCTTTTGGAAATGTGCCTACACTCTTCTTAATGGTTCAAAATAATCCAAAATCAAAAACTATTCCACCAGAAGTATTAGATGGAATAGAATTATATGTAAGTGGGGCTGCTCCTTTTCCTCCTGAAGCTATAAGGGATTTTGAAAAACAATTTCATACTGAGAACAAATTTATTGAATTATATGGAATGACTGAAACTTCCCCTCTTGCAACTGCTAATCCAATGTATGGAGAGAAAAAAATTGGAACTGTAGGATTACCACTACCAGATACAGACATTAGACTTATTGATACAGAATCTGGAAAAGAAATAAAAGAAATTGGACAACCAGGTGAAATTTTAATAAAAGGCCCTCAAGTAGTTAAACAATATCATAATAAACCTGAGGCTACAGCTGTTACATTTGATAAAGATGGTTATGTTCACACGGGTGACGTAGGTGTCTTTGATGAGGATGGTTATCTAAAAATAGTTGATCGTACAAAGGATATGTTAATTGTCAGTGGATTTAAAGTATATAGTGTCCATGTAGAAGAAGTCATGACTAAACATCCTGATATAACAATAATCGCAATCATTGGAGTACCTAATCCAGATAGACCTGGTGCTGAAATTGTTAAAGCAGTTATCCAACTGAAAGAAGGAGTCATTGCATCTGATGAAGTAAAAGAAAGTATAAAGAAGTATGCTGAAGAAAATCTTTCTAAATATGAAGTCCCAAAACTTTGGGAATTTCGTGAAGAATTACCATTAACTTTGGTAGGAAAAGTGTTGAAAAAGGCACTTAGAGAAGAAGAAAAGTAGTAATAACTTGATAAATTTTCCTTATTTTTTTTAAATTAAATTATTAATAATTATTTTAAAAATCAATTTTAGAAAAGATTTCAAATTTAAAATGAGAATAGAAGATTTTGAAGATATCATATATGAAAAAGAAGAAAACGGTATTTGTACGGTTACCATTTCCAAACCAGAAATAAGAAATGCTATTACTCCCATTACTTTTTTAGAGATATATACTGCGTTAGAAGATATGGAAAAGGATAAGAATTCTAAAGTTCTCATAATAACTGGTGATCCAAAAGGAAGAGCTTTCACTTCAGGTGCTTATTTCAGACCAGAAATGTTAGAAAAGATGAAAAAACATCCTGAAATAGATATCAAGGATATTGCCCAAAAAAAATTATGTATGAAACTATGGGACTTTACTAAACCAGTTATAGCTGCAATCAATGGGATGGCTATTGGTGGTGGCATTACTATGCCTTTATCCGGTGCTGATTTAATTTATATGTCTGAGGATGCTTGGCTCGGATTTTACTTCGTAAAAAGAGCAATTATACCGGAATTCGCCAATTGTTTTATTCTACCTTTTTATTTAGGCTTTCAGAAAACAAAAGAGATCATATATTTTGGAGATAAGATTTTTGCTAAGCAAGCCGAAGAACTTGGTTTAGTTAATAAAGTATTACCTCCTGATGAGTTGATACCTTATGCAAGAGAACAAGCTTTAAAACTGATACCCCCTAAAGGACCATATATGTCCATAAAACTAATGAAAAAAACCATGCATAGTTATTTTAGAGAAATACTCTCTAACACTCTCGATTTAGAGAATAAAGCACTAAGAAAAACTTTTATATCTAAAGACTTTAATGAATCAATGCAAGCGCTTAAAGAAAAGAGAGATCCAGAATTCATTGGTAAATAATTAATACAACCAGAATCAACTGAATTTTTAATTCTAATTTTTAGTCCAAAACTGAAAAATATTCCATGAAATCTATAATTTTAAATGTGATCTGGTAGAATTATTTTTTATGGTTAATAGTAATTATGATGAAAATAGAGTAATCTCTACATATCCGGTTATTGTAATTGGAGCTGGGCTTGGAGGACTTGGTGCGGCATGCCAATTAGTATTAAGAGGCGAAAAAGTACTTTTACTTGAAAAGCATAATGTTCCAGGGGGTTTTGCTACTTCTTTTGTTAGAGGTCGATTTGAATTCGAAGGTGCTCTTCATGAGCTAAGTGATGTTGGAACAGAAGATAATAAAGGCAGTATATATCGATTTCTAGAAAGATTAGGTATTATTCCAGATAAGTTACAATTCAAACAAGTACCCGAATTTTATCGTAGTGTTTATCTTGATGGATTTGATGTTACTATGCCATTGGGTGTCAAAGAATATACTGAAAAATTAATAGAACTTTTTCCTGCTGAAAAAAAAGGCATTGAAGAATTTATGGAAATGTGTGAAGCAGTATTAGCAGGAATTAAATATATTGCTTCAAGAAGAGGTAAATTTAAACCTCAAGAAGTTCTTAAAGAACACCCATGGCTTCCCCGTGTTTCTGGTATAACTTTATCTGAATTATATAAAAAGTTTTTTACTGAAAAGAAATTGATAGCATTATTATCACAACTCTGGGGTTATATTGGATTACCACCGGATAGAACAAATGCCTATGTATTTGTTGCTATGTTAATGTTTTTACTAAAGTGGGGAGCCGCATATCCTTTAGGAAGATCCCATTCATTAGTAAGCGCAATGGTGGAGGCTTTTGAAAAATTAGGTGGAGAAATAAGGTATAATGCTTTAGTTAATAGAATATTGGTCGAAAATAATAAAGTTTGTGGAGTAGAATTAATTAATGGAGATGTATATAAATGCAAGGCGGTAGTTTCAAATGTTAATCCAATATGTACTGCTATGAAGATGTTACCTCCTGAGGTTGTTCCTGATGAATATAAGAAAAAGATCTACGCTCCTGAGATAGGTCCTTCAGGATTTTCAGTTTATCTTGGTCTAAATGCTTCTTATCAAGATTTAGGTTTAACTGCCCACGAAACTTTTATCAATAAAAACTATGATATAAATGAAGCTTTTGAAACATTCCATAAATTAGAAGCACCAAGTTATATTGTAGCAGCATGTTATAATCATATTTATGAGGATATATCACCACCTGGAACTACTGAACTAGTATTGACCACTCTACAGATGGGGAAACTTTGGCAAAGTGTTCCTCCTGATCAATATTTTCACATTAAAGATGAAATTGCAAATAGTATGATATCACTTGTAGAAAAAACTATATGCCCTGAGATTCGAGATCATATTGAGGTTGCAGTTGCGGCGACTCCATTAACATATTACAGGTATTCTAAGAATATTGAAGGGGCAATTTACGGAACAACTCAAGATGTAATGAATGGACCGCTATTTAGATTAAAGAGTAGAGGCGCGATACCTGGACTTTACCAAGTCGGTGCTTGGACAAATTTTGGTGGAGGATTTTCTACAACTATTATTGGTGGTCGAATTGCTTCGGGGATGTATTTAAAAGATAAAATTGAAGGGAGATGGTAAATGTGATGGAAGATATAAAAAAGTATCAAAAAGCTGAAAAATTAAAAAAGCAGCGAGAAGAAACTCAATCAATACCCTGGTATTATGATGGTCTGGAAAATTTATGCGATAGAATACATCCTGGAAATCAGTTATTAAAGATAACCGACATTAAAGCTCTCTCACATGATACAAAATTATATAGGCTTATTTCTGCCAAAAAAAGCAAACCCCTCGCACCATTTCGTGCAGGACAATATATAGGGCTTATAGTGGAAATTAATGGAGTTCGAACCTCACGCCCTTTTTCATTAGTATCATCGCCTAATCAACTCGCTTACTATGAATTAGGTATAAGAAAAAAAGAAGACGGATTTGTTAGTCCGTATATATTCGAAAATGTTAAAGTTGGCGATATTTTTGAAGTTACTGAGCCATTAGGAAGTCTCTACTATAATCCTATATTTCATGGTAAAGATTTAGTTTATATTGCCGGTGGATGTGGTATAACACCATTTATATCAATGTTACGAAATATTTCTGAGAAAGCCATGCCTCTAAACGTCTCACTAATATACGGTTGTTTAACTGAAAAGGATATTCTATTTAGAGATGAACTAGAAGATATACAAAAAAGAAGATCAAATATAAAGACTATATTTATTTTATCAGAGCCAGAGTCTGATTGGAAAGGAGAGTGTGGCTTTATTACAAGAGATAAGATTTTAAAGGAAATCGGTTCAATTAAAAATAAATATTTTTATTTCGTTGGAAACCGCCCCATGTATCAATTTATTAAAGAAGAAATGAGAGAATTAGGAGTTCCTAAACACAGAATATATTATGAGGCTTTTGGGGTTCCAGATGATATCACTCAAGTTATGGGATGGCCAACAGAAATTAATATCACGAAGAAAGTCAAAATTTCAATCGAATTCAGGAAATATAGTAAGACAGAAAAAATTGAATTTGAAGCATATTGTATCGAACCATTACTTAATAGCTTAGAACGTACAAAAAACTTAGCTTTATATATAAATAATGGATGTCGTTCAGGCGAATGCGCATTGTGCAGAACTAAAATGATTTCTGGAAAAGTTTTTGTACCTCCCGAAGTTACAATTCGTGAGGTTGATAAAGATTTTGGTTTTATCCATCCTTGTATATCCTATCCTTTAACTGATATCCATCTGGATTTAACTCTAACCTAAACTTTTTTATATAAAAAAAATAATTTTAAAAAATCTTATTTCCATTTCCACTTTGGTTTGGTCTTTGTTAAACGAGCCAGAGCAGCATTTACCGCATCTTTTGTTTGAAGCAATTGCGAACTCACTAATGTTTCAAGCTCTAATCCAAAAGCAGTATCCTTACCATAGCAATCATCAATCAGCTTTTTAGCAAGCCCAACTGCTAAAGGTCCACTTGTCATAAGTTCATCAGTATACATCTTAATGATTAAATCTAATTCCTCATAGGTCTTACCTACTCTATTCACAACTCCAAGTCTATAAGCCTCATTTCCATCAAATTTACGTCCAGTTAAAATTATATCCTTAGTATTTTGGATGCCAACAAGCCTTGTTAACCTAATTGTACCGCCCACATCTGGGTTCATACCGATTTTGCTTTCTAACATATGGAATTCAGCTGATTCAGTACAAAATCGAAAGTCGCAAGCTAAAGCAAGCTCAAAAGCCATCCCAAAGCAATAACCATTTATTTTAGCAATAACAGGCTTTTCCATCTTTTCAATTTTAGTAAAAATTGGATGAATCCATGTATTTGCGAAATATCTGAAATTTCGGGGAATTCGCAAATCAGGAATAACTCCCTCAGGATCTTTTTCTTGACCAGTTAGGAAGTTTAAATCAATTCCTGAACTAAAAAAGTCATCTCCTCCAGTAATAATAACCACTCTAGCATTAGTACGTTCTACTTGGTCTATAGCTTGCAGAAGTCCTACCATTAAATCATAATTCAATGCATTTTTTTTGCTAAGACGATTCATTTTGATTGTTACTATGGTCTTATCTTCATTTTCCTCAATTAAAATAACATCTTCACTCATTTTTTCTCGATTCCAGAATTTAATTTTGATGATATATCAATTAAATTAGATAAATAAAATAGAAATTAATTCTTTATTATATGGGTTTAAAATATTCAATATCCAAGATACGTTTCCTTGGTTTTTCTTTAAAAACAGCTTCAACTTCCATTCCAACTTTTAACTTGCTTGGATCGCTTTCTTTAATCAAATGAACGAAATCTGTATTTGCGCCTTCTAGCCTAATTCTTGCATAAGCAAATGGGGGTTCTAGTGGTAAGACTGGTGTAGAATATGTGATAACAGTAAAACCAGTAACAGTTCCTCTATTTCCAACTTCAACCCATTCTTCCATCTTTTCAAAACATTCAAAACATATCATTTTAGGAGGAACAAATACCTTATTACATTTTGGACACTTTACTCCCATGATTTTGTGATTTTTTCCGATATCTGTAATAAATTTCTCGACGTAAGCTCCAGAAGTATGCTTATATGGAACCTTAATCCTTCCTCTAAATACTTTCTTTTCAATTTCTTCTTCCATTATATATACACCTCTTCATTCTTCCTCCTTTATAATTCTGAAATAAGGAATATCACCTATATTCCCTTCTCTTTCTTCTTTAAATACTGCCTCAACACGTTGACCAACGTGCATTTTGGTATAATCTGTTTCATCTAAGAAATGCATAGTATAGGTATCAGAACCGTCTAATTTAAATATTGCATAACCATAAGGAAAGGGGCGCATCCCACCTGTATTTGGATCGACAAATGGATAATTCACAACAGTGAATCCTGCTAATGTGCCTCTTGGAGATAACTCCACCATATCATCTAGCGTCATTTCAATGAAACAATCTGCACATACAGCTCTAGGAGGAAAGTGTACTTTGCCGCATTTAGTGCATTTACTTCCAAGAATTTTTTTATTCTCTTTCAATTCTTCGAAAAATTTCACAGCTAATTTACCAATTGAATATCTATAAGGGAGATCAGTTTTCCATTTTATTTCAAATACCTTTTCTTTATCTTTTCGTCTACTCATTTAATTCACCTCATTGGCTCTTTACCTAATATCAATAATTCAGTCCAAAGACTTCCACCAAATCCCATTGAAAGCGCTTTCTCTACATCTGGGACTTGTCTTTTCTCACCTCTGCCCATTACTTGAATAGCAGCTTCTGCTACTCGAACTAATGCTGTAGCCCCAATTGGATTCGTACTTAAAACCCCGCCTGAAGGATTAACTGGTAACTCACCACTCATTTGAGTAATACCTTCATCTAATATTTTTCCACCTTCACCTTTACCACAGAAGCCTAAACCTTCAGTCCATGCTAACTCACTCCAAGAAGTTGGTTCATAAATTTCTGCAACATCTAAATCTTTAACAGGATCTTTTATACCTGCTTTTTTATACGCTTCTTTAGCAGCTATTGTAGCTGAAGGAAGATCATACATCAATGTATCAGTACCATAAGTATAATAATGCGCGGTTGCAACTGAATGAACCCAAGCAGGATTATCCGTTATCTTCTTCGTCTCTTCCTCATTAGCATAAATAATTGCGCAAGCACCTTCACTTTGAGGACAGCAATCATGCAATCTTAAAGGAGGTGAGATCACCTGAGAGCTCATAACATAATCGACAGTTATATTAGGCATTTGCAGATGAGCAAAAGGATTATTCGCAGCATTACTTCTATTTTTAACAGTAACTTTTGCGGCTTGTTCTGGCGTAATACCATATTTAGCTGCGTATGTACTAGCCATAAGGGCCAAAGGTCCTAAGGCTCCTGCTAAAGAAGGGCGTTCCCACACTGGATCAAAAGCGGTAATAATTCCTGTTGTGGCTCCACCCTCATTTAGCTTTTCCCATCCTATAACTAGTACTTTGTTATAAATTCCAGAAGCAACATTATAATATCCACAAATTGCCAAAGAGCTTCCAGTAGTACCACCTGTTGCTACTTTTACGACTGGTTTTAAATATCCAGGCGCAGCGTCAATTCCACACCACAATTCAGAGAAATTTATGCCCTCAAAGTGATCCATATTCCCAATTATAATCGCATCAATGTCTTTTGGTTCAAGTTTTGCATCATCTAAAGCTATTTTAGCAGCCTCATAAATCATTTCTGGAATATTTACATCTCTTCGTTTACTTCTAAATTTAGTTTGTCCTATACCAACAACAGCAACATCGTTTTTAGGCATTTTTTCATTCACCTCCAAAAATTAATACACAATTCCCTTGAGAACAAATCCCATTCATACCATTTGCTAGACCTAATTTAGAATCAGCAATCTGTCTCTTATCAGCTTTGCCCATTATTTGTAAAGCAACTTCACCAACACGAATTAACCCGTTTGCCATCGTTGGATTACTTGAAAGTACTCCACCAGAGGGATTAACTGGTATACTTCCATTCATTTGAGTTTCACCGCTATCCATAAATTTACCTCCTTCGCCTTTATTGCAGAAATCTAACGCTTCATAACTCATAAGCTCATGAATAGAAAAAGCATCATAGACTTCAGCAACATCTAGTTCCTTAACAGGATCTTTTATTCCTGCCATTTTATAGGCTTTTTTGGCAGCTAATTCTAATCCTATTAAATCACTCATAGTACGATGACCTAAGTAATATGCATCAGTACAATTTGCATATCCTTTTAACCAAACAGGAGTATCAGTGAACTTCGTTGCCAATTCTTCTGTAGTTAATAACATTGCCACCGCCCCATCGGAGAAAGGAGGAAATTCCAACTCTTTTAAAGGATATGCCATCAGTGGTGAATTTAATACTTCATCAAGAGATATTTCCTTCCTTAGATGGGCATAGAGATTATTTAAAGCGTTCTTCCGATTCTTTACTACTACTTTTGCTGCCTGTTCTTCAGTTATTCCATATTTCGTCATATACATATTTGCCATTAAACCCGCAGAGGAAATTTGATCTAATCCCAAATGTCTCTGATAATAGGGATCAAAAATTGTATTATTTACAAGATATTGGTTTACTTCTGAGCATTTACAATGTGATACAACCATAACTGTATCGTATTCTCCAGAAAGAATTCTCATTGCCGCATAAACATACGCAAAAGCTCCATCACCAGAAACTCTAGATTCTGATTTTCCAACTGTTCCCACCGCATCTTGAATTGCCATATTAGCAATTGTTCTTCCGTCATTGAAGTCATTAGAACTAGTTATAACAGAACCAACATCATCGTTAGTTATACCTAAATCATTATGTAATTTCTTAACAACTTCAAATACAAGCTCCATATACGTCTGATCTATCTTCTCTGCTTCATATTTAGTTTGAGCAACTCCTACAATTGCAACTTTATCCATCTTAACGTACCTACCATTTTTTACTCTTTAAAATTAAGAATTAATATATTATTGATTAAATCTTATATAAATAATTTTTATTTAGATAAATAGAATACGGTAAATCAATGATTACTTAGCTTTCTGTTAAAAGCTTTAACTTATTTGTTTAAAATCTTATGATGGCTTTTTTTTTAAAAATAAAAAAAAGAAAAAGTAATCTAATTTTAATAGTTGACCTTATCTAGGCCTTTAAGTTTCAGCATCTTTCTTGCTTCATCAGGAGTAGCTACTTCACGTCCAAGCTCATTAACTATCCTTACCATCTTTTCAACCAATTCAGCGTTACTTTTTGCCAATATTCGTTCTTTCTTTTCGGTATCATATCCTATAGAGACGTTGTCTTCCAATCCCACTCTTATATGTCCACCCATTGTTGCAGAAATAGCCCCTAAATGAAATTCTCTGGGATATCCAAGGCCAATAACAGACCATGTGAAATTTTTTTCTCCATAAAGCCTAGAAGCTTCAGTATGCATATGCATTAACTCCCATGGTGTATTCCCTGTTCCACCAAGCACTCCTAAGACAAATTGCATATGTATTGGGAATTTTAACCACCCAAAACGGAGCATTGCTCCCGCATTCCAAATACCGCTAGTACTATAAATCTCAAGTTCAGGTTTAACGTCATTTTCATACATGGTTTTAACAAATTTCTCGAGATCTATAAAACTGTTCTGAAAAACCAATCCCTTACTCATATTTACTAACGCTTTTTCCCATGGGTATTTCCACTCTTGAATTCTTTCTGCTAATGGAAATATTGAAAAATTCATTGATTCACAATTAAAGGAACACATTTCTGGTTTAAACTCTGGAACAACCGAAATTCTCTCTTCTGCTGTCATTCCAGCTCCTCCTCCAGTTGTGCAGCAAACCACTACGTCTGTTTTAGCTTTAATTTTTTCGAGAGTCTCTCTCCAAATCCCCAAATCAGCAGAAGGCATAGCAGTTTTAGGATCTCTAACATGGACATGAACAACAGCAGCACCTGCATCGCACGCTTTTTTAGCTTCTTCAGCGATCTCATCTGGAGTTATTGGCAAATAGGGTGTTTGAGAAGGTATTGTAGCTGAACCTGTAAGAGCACAGGTTATAATACATTTATCTCTCCAAGCTGTAAGTATAGACATTCATATATCACTCTATTATTCTTTTTATTTATTTGATATTTAAATTAATATCAATTTACTTGTTGATTTTATAAGTTTATAATTTATCGGATTTAAAAAATATAAAGGTTTCTTTAGTTTAAGTTGAAAAAAGCTCTTTGGATAACAAAATTGAAAAAAAATCATTTTGAATGATTTAAAATAAACTAAACCATAAGCTTATTTATTATATTCTTTAAAGTAACTAAATACAGTATCAGTAAATAATTCTAAGGCTTGAAAATACTTTCCCACTCCCCAAACTTCAATTAAGAAATGTTCTACACCAGCTTTAATATATTCAACGATTTGGTCAATACATTCTTCGGGGTTCCCAGAAATAACCATTGAATCAATAACATCTTGGGGTATATTTTCTTTAACAAATTCTGAAATTTCTTTATCTTTTTCTTTATTTCCTAATTCCCTTAATGTTTCTTTAAAATGACGACCATGGGTAATTTCATCAGGAATTTTAATATTAAACTCTTCAAGAATATAAGGATTCACACTTATCGAAAGACCTCCCATTCGACCTATCTCTCGAGCAAGTTCGGGATTATCCTTACTAATAATTACAAACACTTCACAAGCTTTTTCAATTTCATCTAATCTTCCTGATTTTCCCAAAATTTTTAAATTTTTTTCAAACAATTTTGCGTTGTGGGCAGTAGGAATCCATCCATCTGCGTATTTTCCCGTAAATTCAATTAATCGTGGTCCATTTGCAGCTAACCAAAGCTCAGGGAGTTGTCTTATAGAATATTGTAAACGAGCATTGTCTAGATTAAAAAATTCACCAGAATAATTAGCAGTTATATTTCATGATTGAGTTGTCTTCCATAATTCTTTTATAACCTCTACAGATTCAATTAATCTTGTTGCTGGTTTGTTCCAATTGATTCCAAAATCATTTAAATTCATTGCTTCTCCAGCACCTAAACCTAAAATAAATCTACCATTAGATAAACGCTGTAATGTTAGTGAATCTAAAGCTATTTGAGCGGGATGTCGTCTATGAGAATCATTAACACAGGATCCGATCTTTACATTTTCAGTTTGTAAGGCAGCTATAGGTAGTAGCACATTACAGCTAGGGACTTCTTTAGTATCAGTAGCATTTAAATGATCCCAAATAAAGATAGAATCATATTCTGCTTTTTCACAATAGAGAATTGATTTTTGATAATCTATTGTTTTTAATCCTAACTCACCAACATTTGCGCCGTGTTGAATCCCAAATTTTACACCCATTTTTACTTACCTTCAATTTAATTGGATTATCCTATCTTAAAAAATAACTGATGTTATATGATTTCTTTATATCTTTAAAAGTTTTAACATTTTTGAAAAAATATTATTAAGAATAAGATCTATTTTTTAAATTAATCTAAAATTAATATTCAAATAGGATAAAAATGGCAGAAGAAGATTTATCAAAAAAATTAGTTATAAGTGCTGCTCTTACAGGTGCCGCAACTATCAAAGCACAAAATCCTAGTGTTCCATATACTGCAGAAGAATTTGGAGATGAAGCAAAAAAATGTTATGAAGCAGGAGCAGCAGTAGTTCATATTCATGCCAGACATCCAGAAAAGGGAAACCCAACGCATGAATTAGATATTATTGGTGCGGTATTAGATAATATTAAAGAAAAAGCTCCAGACATTTTAATTAATCTAAGTACAGCAATAAGTTCTATAGCGACTCCTAAACAAAGGATAACACCCATTGAAACCTTTAAACCACCTATAGCATCACTAAACTCTAATTCAATGAACTTTGCTGTGGGAAACCACAAATCTGGACAAGTTGGTCTTGGCGCTAAATATATATTTGCAAATACCTTTGATACAATACAAAAATTTGCTAAAAAAATGAAAAAAGTAGGTTCTAAACCAGAAATAGAAATATATGATATGGGTGGCATGTATAATATCTTACATTTAGCAAAACAACAACCAAAAAGACTTCTTGATCCTCCACTTCACTTTCAATTTGTTTTCGGGGTTTTGGGAGGTATTCCATTTTCTTATGAAAATTTAGCACATTTTATTAATTTAAAACCCCAAAATGCTAGCTGGAGCGTTTGTGGAGTAGCTAAAAATCAATTTCAAGCAGCTATGTGTGCAGCTCCAATGGGTGGCCATATAAGAGTGGGGTTAGAAGATAACATCCGAATGCCTGATGGTAGATTAGCAAAAGGAAGTTGGGAACAAGTAGAGTGGGCTTTAAAAGTTGCTAAAATGGTCAACCGTGAGCCAGCTACTCCTGATGAGGCGAGAAAAATATTTAATCTATATCAACAATAATATTAAAAAATCTATTTTTTTTTTTAATATATTAAAAGCGTAGAATTAACAGATTTTTATAGGTTTAAAAAAAGAAATAAAAATAAAATAAAAATTGATTTTCATTATTCCCAGTATAATATATCTTTCAATGTTCCTTCTCTTTTTTCTTTAGGCCTTAATACTGCTTTTACTTTCGTGCCACTAAAATCTTTTTCATAATCACTAGTTTTTATAATACCTAATAAAGCACCATCTGTACTATCGATATCAATTAGAGCGATAACTTTTGGCTCTTTCATTTTTTCAGCGTGAGCATTTAACGTTGCAATAGTAAAAACTCTGACAGTACCAGAAGCAGGAACCTCAATCCAGTCACTATCTGGAATTTCAGTAAAACAATCTTCACAATATAATCTTGGCGGGAACAACACTTTTTTACATGTGTTACATTTTGTTGCTAAAAAAGTATCCTTTCCCTTTAGATGATTAAAGAATTTATCTCCTGCAATTCCGCTCGGATAAAGATAATCTGCTTGCATATCACCTCTCCAGTGCATTGGAGAAGTAGGATCTGTTTGTTTCTCTGTAAAGGTCATTTATTCTCCACCTCCTTTTAAAGGTTTAAAATATTTAATATCTGTAATAGATCCTTCTCTTTCATTCTCTGGTTTCCATACAGCTTTTACCTTCATACCTATTTTGATTTCATCTTTAGACATTTCCCCAAAATAATGCATAAATCCATGTAGTGGAGAAGCACCATCAATTGAAATTACACCAATTAAAATTGGTTCTTCAATTCGTTTAGCATTTGGATCAAGATATGAAATAGAGAAAGTCTCAATAATACCTGTGTCTTTTAATTCAACCCATTCTTCTGTAGGGCCATAGCAGTATTCACAAAAGCTCCTAGGAGGCACAATTATTCTTTTGCACCTTTTACAATGGATTCCATAAATTTTTCCTGCCTTTAATCCCTGTAAGAACTTACTCATGGCTGGACCTAAACTCCAACTGTATTGAACTTCAGGTTCCCACCATGTATAAGTGATTTTTTTGTCTCGGATATCACTATCATGTACATGAGTGCCCGGAGCATATGGTGGCCATTCCTTATAATCTTTCTTTTCTACCATTTTTATCCCCTCCTTAATGCAATAACTGTACCCATTTGCATAATATCACCCCATGCTTGGCCTACGCCTATTCTCGGGTCACCTGGAATCTGCCTTTTTCCTGCTTTGCCTGCTAATTGCCAATAAAGTTCGCACACTTTTTGTCCCATTGTTGCTGCGATGGGATTACCAACACCAAGCAATCCACCAGATGGACAAATAGGAAGATCACCATCTCTTTGAGTAACACCTTCCCGTGTGAGAATAGGTGCCTCACCTTTCTTGCAAAGTAAAAGACCTTCCATATGATGAAGTTCTTTATAATCAAATGGATCATATGGTTCAGCAAAATCAATTTCTTTTCTTGGGTTTGTAATCCCAGCCATTTTATAACACATTTTAGCAGCATTTGCCACATATCTTGGAAAGCATAAATCTCGGTTTGTCCATATAGTACTATCAATGTTCCAACCAACACCTGCGACATAGATCGGATCATCAGTGAATTTATGAACTACATCTTTAGAACAATAGATCAATGCTGCTGCCCCATCACTAGGAGGACTGATGTCTAATCTTTGTACTGGCCAGGCCATAATTTCAGAGTTTAATACATCTTCAACTGTAATATTCGGATCTGCTAATTGCGCGCATGGATGGCCTACAGCGTTTCTTTTATTTTTAACAGCAACGCGAGCAATATCCTCTTTTTTAATATTATAAGTTGTCATGTATCTATTCATTTCCATCGCAAATAACCATACTAAGTTTGGATGAAGTGGTCTATCTAAAATAGGGTCCCAAATGTGTTGAAATGCTGTTTGTGGATGAGGATAACAAGATCCCATTCTTTCTTCACACACAACTAAACATATATCGGCAACACCAGAAGCTACATGCCACCATCCAGCGATGGGAGCAAATACTCCAGTTCCACCTCCATTAAATACTCGTACGTATGGTTTTCCGACAGCTGCAGAACCATCTATGAGATTTTCTCCTTTCATATGGATTCCATCAAAAGCGTCAGGAGCACTTCCCATAACAACCATATCAATATCGTCTTTTTGGATACCGGCATCCTCCATAGCCATTTTGGTAGCTAAATAGGATAATTCTTTTCCTGTTTCTTTTAACCGCCTTCTAAAGAGAGTCATGCCGCCTCCAATAACTGCTACTTCTTTCATTTTTTTACCACCTCCTAACCTCTCTCAAATATTGCTACAGCACCGCTTCCAGATGGAATAAAGCGCCAAGCTTGAGCTAAACCTCTTTCAGCATCTAAAATCTGTCGTTTTCCCGCATGTCCTCTTAGTTGAGTCACAATTTCTAATGATTTTTGTAATCCTGTTGCTTCAAGGCAATTTCCAACACCTAATGAACCACCTGAAGGATTAACTGGAAGAGAACCGTTTAAATCAAACACACCTTCTTCAACTAAACGTGCTGCTTCCCCTGGTCTTGCTAATCCCAGAGCTTCTAGATGCTGCAACTCCTTATAGGAGAATCTATCATCTACTTCTGCTACACATAATTCTTTTCTTGGTTCAGTTATTCCAGCTAGTTTAAAGGCCATCTTTGCTGCTTTTTTCGCATAATCGGCATCCATACCTCTTGTCGATAACCATGGTGTCTCTGAATTGTAACCAAATCCAGATAGATAAACAATATCATCACTCAACGTCTTTGCAGTTTTTTCATCAGCAAGAACAAAACATATTGCTCCATCAACATTGGGGGCAATATCATACTTTTTTAATGGCTTAAAAAGATATTCCGATTTCATTACATCTTCAATTGTAAGATTTAATTCATAATCTGCATAAGGATTATTATAAGCGTTCTTTTTATTTTTAACAACTACAGCAGCACATTGTTCTTCCGTCGTACCAGTTTTTTTGAGATAATATTGCATTTCTAAACCAGCTAAGAAATATGGATGAATTCTTTCTTTTTCATCAGAGCTTCCAACTAAAGGTTTTCCACCTGGAGGATATGATGGACTTCCTGCATAATTAGGGCGTTCTACCGGTCCTGAAACTGGCTTTTCATAAACTGGATCAAAAGCATGAAGTATGATATCTCCGTATGTAAGTAAATCAGAAACTTTACTATGTGCTTCAATTGATACAACATCCAATAAACCTGTTTTTATTTGCATGTAAGCATTTCCTAAACCATAAATTCCGTCACCACAGACAGTACAACAAGGTCGTAGCAATGCACCTATTTGGTCAGGTACGAATTCATCGAAAATACTAAAGCCTTCCCAATAATCTTCAGCACAAGTTATAAAGCTATCAACATCTTTTCTAACATCTATTCCAGCGTCTTCATATGCTTTTTTACACGCTTCATACATAAAGTCTTTCCACTGTATATCTGGTGTCATGGAATTGAAATCTGTATGACCAATTCCAATAACACATACTTTTCTACTCAATATTTTTCACATTTTCGTAATTAATTTTTAATTGTATCTTCAATTCGTTTTTGTAGTTAGATTTTTAACAAATTTGATATTTTATTGTTATGTTTTATTATGATTAAAACATTTCTAATTATTGGAGTTCTAATTTAAAATCAAAATTATATGTGTAAGATATTATGGATACTAGAATTTCTGAGTTCGAAAAAATCAGGATCCAGCGCTATGTACCTGAATTAGATTTATTAAATAACCCTGTGCTCAATGCAAAGGAAAAGGAATTTTTAGCGGAATTATATGAGTTTATAGAAAATGAACTTGATGGGGAACTAAGAAAATTAGAGGAACTAAATTATTATGTAGAAGAACCCACCCAAGATAAGAAGAAAGAGATTGTTATAGATATAATAAAGAAGCTAGCTGAAAAAGGTTATTATTCTACTATTTTAAATACTGAAGAACATGAAGTAGGAAGAATTACACGGAATGCTTTAATTGCGTATGCTTTATGTGGAGGGCGTTGGAGTGAGCATAGTGAAAGATATATTGCTGGTAATTATAGTATTGAAATGGGACGACTTGCTGGGGGAACGCTATATTGTAATCCAGTTAATTATGCATCCAATGAATGGCAAAAGGAAAGATTTTTAGTTCCAGTTGCGAATGATGGACAGATTGGGGCTTCTGCAATGACAGAGTTTAATGCTGGATCCGACATTTTTAGAATGGAACTAAGATTGCACGAAAGAGACGATAACATAACAGCCAAAGGTAAAAAACTATTTATTACTAATGGGATGATCGCTGATTTTATTGCCTTATATGGTAGGTTAGATAATGGACAATTAGGAGCTATAGTTGTTGATACAAAAAACCAACAATTAAAAAATTTTCGAAGTACGCGAATAAGAACCTATGGGATGACAGATGCCTTTGTAAGTCGTTTAATATTTGATAGAGTTGAAATTCCAAAAGAAAATCTTCTTCATGGTCATGGTTTAGATATTGCCTTCCATCAACTCACAGAAGAAAGACTGGTTATAAGTGCCGAAGCATTAGGCGATACAATGAAGAAGTTACTATATTCTCATGCATATGCACTGCAACGTAGACAATTTGAAAGAAGATTACACGAGTATCAAGTTATTAGATTTCCAATTTCCCAGAAAATTCGCGAACTAAACCTCCACATATCTGCCCTAATCAATTATGCCAGACAAATTGATGAGCACCCTGAATTAGGTAGTTCCAAATTAATGGCAGCAAATTCAATGGGTCTTAAAATTAGTGCTACTGAACTAGGCTTTGAAAGTGCAATTCATTGTTTCAGAACAATGGGAGGACGCGGTTTTACTAGGCAATATGCAAATGAAATTGGGTTACTTGATCCTTATTGCATGCTCCATGGTGGAGGTTCTAATTATGTATTGGAAGATAGTGAATCCAGAAGGTTTTTCAAATATAAACCAATACGTAGAGAGGAAGAAGATTTTATACCTAAAATTGATTATTAACACAACATGTCGATATTTAACTTTTTTTAGTTTTATTAAAAATCTTTAGAGAATTAATTATTAAATAATGTAATTTAATTAATACAGACAATGGACTACTACTATAACTTCGAAAGCATTGACATATATCCTTTTATTAAAGGATATGAAGGGAAGAGGATTGAAGATTTATTTCAGAATAATCGAGTAATTAAAAATAATATGGGCGAATTCATGGAAATAATATGGAAAGAATCCACTTTTCCTTCTGATATTAATCTTAATAAATCACGGAAAAGATTGCTGCATAATCTTAAAACCATTTATTATATTGGAGATAAGATCGAACGTAAATTGATCAGAAGAGGAGTTAAATCGCTTTATGATCTGAAGATTAATTTAAAATATATGAATTCCGCAAATACACTTCTAAAATTAATAAAAACTAAGAATTATAACTTACTATGTGAAAACCGATATATTAATGATTTAGATGTTGCTTTCTGCTTTAATTTAGAGGATCTCTTGTTTCTTGATATAGAAACCATGGGTTCATATAATAGTCCAATTATAATCATAGGGTTAGGATTTTATAGAAAAGAGATTTTTGAAATTCATATACTATTTGCTCGAAACTTTACAGAAGAGATTGCCATATGCGAATATCTTAAAAACGAAGTTCTTCCTCATTTTAAATGTTTTGTTTCTTATAATGGGAAGAGTTTTGATATTCCATATATTTCAAATCGGTTTCTTTATTATTTTGATGAAAATCCAATGATCACAGAAGAAGATATCCCCTATGAGCACTATAATACAAAATTTCATCATATAGATTTATATCATAATTGTAGAAGAAAGTTTAGAGAGGAGTTTGAGGGCTTTACTCTTATAAATATGGAAGAAAAAATAATAAATGTAAAAAGGGAAATTGATATTCCAGGAATTTTAGTTGGATTTTGTTATAGGAAGTATCTTGAAGATAGTTTGAAACACGCAGGATTAATTAAAAAAATTATCGAACATAATTATTATGATATTTATTCTATGCCTTTAATACTTCAAAGGTTATTGGATGAATAATAAAAAGTCATAAGTTATAAGTCCATTAACTGAAACTTTAATTTTTTTTGAAAATTTTAACATTTGATTATTATGGTAGATTTGGAAAATAAATTATTCGATAAATCTTGGAATTATCACACAAGAAATTCAATAATTGAAAGATTACAAGAGCAAGTGTATGATATCTTTATTATTGGAGCGGGTATTACAGGTGCGGGTGTAGCAAGAGAAGCAGCAATGAGGGGCTTAAAAACAGCTGTTGTTGATATGCAAGATTTTTCTGCAGGGACTTCTTCAAGGAGTTCAAAATTAGCACATGGAGGTATTAGATACCTTAGTCATGGAGATATGGATTTGGTAAAGGAAGCTACAAGGGAAAGAAATTGGATGAGAGAACATATCCCCCATTTAGTTAGACCAATTCCTTTTCTTTTTGTACATCTGAAAGATGGAAAATATAAGAAGCGGGATATTATTGGTGCTTGCAAAATATATGATTTCCTTAGTGATAACAATTCTGAATTTAAAAACTATAAAAAACATAAATGGTATTCTCCTGAAGAAGTATTTGAAATGGAGCCGGAATACGTAAAAGACGGTAATTTAGGAGGTGTTGTTTATTATGATAATAATGTTGATGATGCACGGTTAACTATAGAAATAATTAAGGAAGCTGTGATCAGAGGAGCAGAGGCTCTTAATTATTGTAAAGTTATTGGATATATCAAGGATAGCGGGAAGATTATCGGAGTTAAATGTAAGGATCAAGAAAAAGATATTACTTTTAACGTGAAAGCAAAATTAGTTATTAATGCTACTGGGGTTTGGACTGATAAATTAATAGAAAACTATCCTCAAGAAATACCAAAGCCTTTAATTCGACCTACAAAGGGAGTCCATTTACAATATAAAAGAAAACATGTAAAAAATAAGATGGCTACTATTGTCTTTTCAATTTCAGATGGAAGAGCATTTTTTGTATTACCCAGAAATAAAGAATTTACGATTATTGGAACGACAGATACAGATTTTAAGGAAAATTTAGCAAACCCGTTTTGTTATAAAGAAGATGCTGACTATTTGATTGAATCTGTGAAGTTTTATTTTCCAAATGCTGAATTAGATTATAAAAATATTTTATCTACCTATGCAGGGATAAGACCTTTAATTATGCAGAAGGGTAAATCAGAAAGCGAGGTCTCAAGAAAACATGTAATCTTCTTTTCTGATGATGGATTATTGACTATTACTGGAGGAAAATTAACTGAATGGCGAGCTATGGCAGAAGATTTATTCGATCATATAGACGAAAAGAAAATTTTTACTGGGATTAAGAAACCAACCCATTTCTCAAGACAGAAATTCCTTATCGGCTTAGAAAAAGAAATCTGGCTTAAGGAATTGAAAAACTCTGACATTGATCTTGAAGAAGATATAGCTAACCATCTATATCAACAGTATGGAAAAGGAGCAATTAAGATATTAGAGTTAATAAAAGAGGATGAATTATTCAAAGAGAGAATTATTGAAGATAATTACTTTCTTGTAGCTGAAATTATCTATATATTAAGAAATGAAATAACCCCTCATTTAATTGATGTCTTTTGCAGAAGAACAGAAATGTCTTTATGGATAGATCATAGGAAAGCTCCAGAAGCTGCTAAAAAAGTAGCTGAAATTATGGCAAATGAATATTCTTGGGATGATGATCAAAAAAACAAAGAAATCCAGAATTATCTAAATTACATTTCTAAAACCGTATCATTTCTATAACTATACTATTATTGACTTAATTTCTCTCAAATTATTGAAAAAGCACATTTTAAAAATTGGACTAGATATAATATAAATAGTTAGTTAGTGATATTCATTATAAACATATCAAATTAATGAAGTGAAATTTATTGATTTTTCAATTTAAGGAAGTAATTTTAATACCATTAGCGGGAATAGCTGGTTTCTTTGTTTTGATCTTGGGAGTAATATGGTTAATTTATGGTTTATATGAAGCTAAACGAAGAGGTTCTGTAAAAAAGAGGAAGGTAGAAGATTGGGATTTTAAACTAACAAAATTTCTTAAAGTTTTAACTTATTTGGGTTTTGTTATTGGCATCTTAAGCTTATTAAGCGGCGTTGCTGGATTAATGTATAACATACCTCCAAGTTTAGCATTTCAGAGTGGTGAAGTAAGCATTTTTACTTCTGTTTTACTAATTATTCTGGGAATTCTTACATTTTTAAAGCCAGTGAATGATCTACCAATCGCAAGTGTTGTTGGACTTACAGCAGGAAGTGCAGTTGTAGCTATTATTGTAATCGCATTGCCTGGAGAAGCTTACGATGTCATTGGAATATGGATAAATCCCACATTATTCTTTGTTATCTTGTTTTTAGTCATCTTTGCGATTGTAGCACTCACGGCTAAATTCTACATTGGAACATTAATGGCAATTTCAAAGGGTGTTTCATGGCCTCCGATAGCTTTCATTGTCGCTGGATTTTGCTTTCTTCAAGCATTCTTAGTTTTAGTATTAGGAATTTCAATTGGATATTTATTTTAAATCTTAATTACTTTTATTTTCTTTATTTGCAAGAATTATAGAAATTCATATTAAAAGAAGCTAAATCTATGAGATGGCTTTTTATTAATTTCTCCAATTATCTCTTTACTAAAATCATAATTACAATTAGGGCATTTCTTTTGATCTGAAATATCAATCTTAGTAAAACTATACCCACTTCTACCAATAATTAAATGATTACACTTTGGGCAATATGTATTGCCACCTTTTTCATGCCGAATATTTCCAACATAGATATAATTTATCCCTGCTTCATTAGCAATATTATATGCAAGATCTAAAGTTTCATATGGCGTTCTTCTCATTGAAGGCATTTTAAAATCTGGATGATAAGCCGAAAAATGTGTTGGGGTATCCTTTCCTAAATTTTCAACAATCCAATTAGAAAGTTTACTTAAGTCCTCTCTACTATCATTTAAATCTGGTATGATTAAATTTGTAATTTCAACATGAACTCCGTTCGATTTTAGTCTCTTTGCTGTATCCAAAACAGGTTGTACGGATTTTACACCACATACTTTTTTATAAAAATCATCTGACATAGCTTTAATATCAATATTAGCAGCATCTATTCCTACATCTATTAACTCTTTAGTGGCTTCAGGTGTGGAATATCCATTAGTTACTAATATGGTTTTTATATCTTCTTTTTTAAGTAATTTCGTTGTATCTAATATATATTCATGCCAAATTAAAGGTTCGTTATAAGTATAAGCTAATGTTTCTGCTCCACTTTTAACAACTCTTTTCATTAATTCTTCTGGTGTCATTTCAACTAAAGCCATCCTACGATTTTCTAATCCTTCAAGAGTGTAAAAACCATTTTTTCCGTTATCACTTGGATTAGCTTGTGAAATATTCCAATTTTGGCAATTTTGGCACTTAAAAGAACATCCTATTGATGCTATTGAATAAGCAGTTGCACCAGGCCAAAAATTATAAAGAGGCTTCTTTTCAATAGGATCTAAACTTCCTTTAGAGATTAGTGAACCATATATAAGAGTGTATAATTCTCCATCAAGATTCTTTCGAGTACGACAAATTCCCACTTTTCCAGGCATTATCGTACACTCATTAGCACAAACATGGCATTTTACCTTGTTTTCTTCAAGTGAATCCCATAATCTTGCTTTTTTCTTCATATGATATTAACTCCAATTGATAATTTCTTATAGTTTACTAAATAAATAATAGATAAGTATTTTTATAATTTTTATACAAATATATTTACCAAAAAAATGCCCTTTAGAAAGCTGTTCTATTAGTTTTACAAAAAATAAAGAAATTAAATTAACAATGAAATGGTGATTTTTTCATTTATATGAAAAAAAATATTGAAATGAATAGGAAGGAAGTTGAAGAATTAATACAAGAAACTAAAGATAACATTGAAGCACTAAAAAAGTTTGGAAAAGATTCCAATTATATAAAAGAATTAAGCAATTTAGCACTTCTACAGATTGAAATAGAAAATTATATAGAAGCTAAAAAAAATATGATGGTATGTTTAAATCACTTTAAAATTCAACGAGATAGATTAGGACAAGCTGCTGTTTTTGGAGTACTTGGAGTTATATATTTTAATAAAAAGAAATATGAAAAATCAATTGAATATTATAATAAAGCATTAAAGATTTATAAGGATTTAAATCAGGTTAAAGAAGAAATTACATGCTTGAAAAGTATTGGAAGTAATTATATCAAGTTAAATAAAAGTGAAGAAGCAAGTGATATTTTCTTGGATTGTAGCGCACTTTGTTCAGATAATGATGATATTTATAATTTATTAGATTGTCTGGGGAATTTGATATATATTTATGAAAAAGAAGAAAATTGGGATGTTTTAAAGGAATTATATCAAAAATCCTTAGAAAGTTTCAAGCAATTAAAAGATAGTAAAGGAATTATTGTCACTTCCTTTAATTTGGGAACCCTTCAAAAGAAAGAGAAAAAATTTAATGAAGCCCTAAACTATTTTAATAAAGGTCTAGCTCTTGCATATGAAAGTAATTATCCTGAACTTATTATTAAAGGTTTAAGCTATATTGGAGAAATTTTCTTTCTTTTAGGCCAAATTGGAAACACTAAAGATCAATTCATAAAAGCTCTCCTTCTAGCAAAGGAAGTAAAAGCTAAAAATGCTATCATCCAATTAAAGATCTTATTAAAGTCCCTTGGACTAAAGGATAAAGATATAGAAGAAGAATTAAAAGGTAGCAATAAAATTTAAAATGTAAGTTAATTAGATTAATACCAATAATTATAAATAGAGAAACTATCTTTTTTATCTAAATAATTTTAATAATATTATTCATTCTTAACCAAACATCAATGTATAATCAGCCTACATGTCCTTATTGTAAAGAGTCAATTGAAAAACACTGGTTATATTGTCATAATTGTGGAAAACCACTAATTACTAATCTCGATAATTTTATAGGAAAATGCTCTTCACGGCCTTATGAAGAGAGAACTTCCTTTTATCCCGATGATGAACTGGAAGAAGGGTATTATGATGTAAAATTAATAGAAGATAAAGAAATTGAAGACAAACTTTCAGAGCTTGATGATGAGTTAAGGCAACGAGAAATTCAAGGTGATTTATCGGGGGATTTATTATTAAAAAAAGCCAGTCTTTATTATAAAATAAGAGATTTTTCACGTGCTATTTCAAATCTAGAATTAGCTTTAAAAAACTTCGTAGAAGCAAATGATCTGGCAAATGTTGCAATTTGTCATAATGAAATTGGCTTAATTTATGAAGATAGTGGATATTTTGAACAAGCTATCTATCGTTTCGATAGATCTCTTTCAATCCTCAAAGATCTAAACGATCAGCAGAAAGTCATACAGTTATTAAATAATCTGGGTAATGTTTATTATCTTATAAAAGATTTAGAGAAATCATATGAGTATTATCAGAAAGCTCTAGATTTAGCTGAGAAGGAAGATTTAGAATTAGAAGCAGTAAAATCGGCCAGTAATTTAGTTGAAATACTTTTTAAATTTAAAAATTATGATAGAATATCTAAAATTCTGAAAAGAAATTCTGAATTTTTTGAAAAAAATCAAGATGTATACGGAATTATTCAAACTCTAATAAAATATGGGAAATTAAATTATTTTCGTGGAGAATCTAATTATGATCAATCTTATCAAAATTTTAACCATGCTTTAAACCTTATTAGGAAGTTAGAAGATCAAGTCTCGATATATGTGAAAACCAAATTGGAATGGGAATGCTACCTCTATTTAGGGAAACTAAACTTAATTTGGGATAATGATGTAGAAGCAGAGGATTATTTAGTCAAAAGTCTTGAAGCCATTAGAACTTTTGAATTAAAAGAACATATTAATGAAGGCATAGTATTAGAAGATTTAGCAAAATTACATTTACTTAAGGGAGAAGATAATAAATCTGTTGAATATTTAAGTTATGCTATTGAAATCTATGAAAAATATGGAGACAAAATTAAAATTGCTGAAATTAAAAGAAAATTGGGAAAGATATATCAAAAATATATGCAAAATAATATTAAATCCCGGGATTATTATGAACAGGCTTTAGAAATATTTGAAAGTTCAGATTATTTAAAAGAAGCTGCAGAAATTTTGAACATCCTTGGTGATTTGTGTGTGAGTAGTAATGACTTAGAAAATGCGTTAAATTATTTTAAACAATCAAAAGAATATTATCAAGATTTAGAAGATGAATACAATTCCAATATTATATCAGAAAAAATCAAATCATTAGAGCAATAGTCATATTTTTGACCAATTAAATGATTTCATCATACATTTTCTTGCTCGCTTTTCTTATTAACCATTCCAAACTGAATTTTAGACTTCCATACTTTTCCCAGAAATAGATAATACATCCAAATAAGATTAGATAAATCAATGATATTACTAGAAATGCATAATATATTAATGATTGGTTAAATAATGGCATAAAAATCCATTGTAAAAACAATAAAGTTATAGATGCTTTTCCAAATATCATTAAAATCTTAAAAAATCTATTATTCTTTTGTATAATATCAATGCTATAATAGATCAAACCAAAAAGCATTAACAAAATTCCGAATATGAAAAATATATTCAGAATTGAGCCTTTTACTAAAAATTCTGGTAATCCAGGGATATAAGTATCCGGGGAACCTCTTAAAATTGGCACTGCATCAATAAATGGAAATTTATCCGGCTTAAAGCTAAATGGTTCTACAAAGGGAAATAATTGAACTGCTGAATAAAGGAAGCTTGAGATTATAAAAATAATTCCATATTTCATAATTGAGCGCGCTGCATTTAAATTAGCTACACGCGATTCTAAAAGTATTGATTCATAAATTAATTCTGCAAAAACAGTAGAAAGAAACCATATTGACGCAAAAGGGAGAAATGGATAAACTGGAGTTGAAGAAACAAAGATCTGATGTAAAATGTAAACTATTGGGCTACCTTCTTTTCCAATGTAAAGTAGTTCTCTAACAGTTGGTGTGACTAAAATAATAATTAAGCTAATTCCTATTCTCACCCATCTTACTAATTTAAAAGCGTAATAGCAAAAAAGCTGTCCAAAACCTATGAAAATTAATATATTCCATCCCCAAAATATTAAAGTAGATTTATCAATATAATTAAAGATTATACTATATAGAAGTCCTAAAAAAATCAGAAAAAAAGCTTGTTTGAGAACTTTATTCCTATTTGCTTTTTCTGGAACAATACCCATTTTTTTCTTTAATGTAAATATAACAGAAAATGAAAATAAAAAGATATAAAGAGAAGAGCCAAATATTTCCAATAATACAATTAGCAAACTGAGGAAAATGCTTGATTCGTTATCGAAAAATAGCCAATAATTAATCGTGTTTGCTAGCAAGATACATAAAATTGCAATCCCTTTAGTTAATTCAATGCTATTTATGCTCTTCAAAATTATTCCACCTTATTTTAATTTTTGATAAATAAAAAGATTTAATTTTCTATAGCCTATAAAACTTAGTTAATGCTATCTCTTATTTCAAAATCTTCACGTTTATAAACTTTAGTACCAAATTCTTCAAAACCTAGAGACTTTATAAAGTTATGCGAGACTTTATTTTCCTTGTATACCTCGCATCGTAATTCTTTTATTCCCTTTTTCTTAAAATAATTCCACGCCGCCATTCCTATAACTGTTCCTAAACCTTTACGTTGAAATCTTGGTAACACTCCCAATCCTGCAATAACTCCAAATTCATTATTAGGACCTTCCAGATCAAGAATTACAAATCCTGAATCAGAGCCGTATACTTTTGCTATTAAAATTTTAATTTCTGGATACTCATAAAGATTTTTTAAAGAATCAATTGATAAGGGAGAAAATGGTGTACAAGAAGTCATCCAACTTCTATTATATAAATACACGACACTCTCTAAATCATCTTTTATGGCTTCTCTAATTTTAGCTTTAAGAATATTTCGTTCTACTTTTTCTTTTATATTAGTTTCTAATTCAGGTGTAATTTTATCAACGGGTAATCTCATTTGAATATATACCATACCTATCTTTTCTAACTCATCTTCTAACTCGTCTCTAGATACTCCTTTTTTGTGTGAAGCTAAAAAAAAACTTCTAACTCTTTTCTTTTTAAAAGTTAACTTTGACTCAGACATATGATTTATTTCTTAAAGAATAATGTTAATTTGTTTAAATAAAAAACCAGATTTTAAAAAAATTTTTATTTTATGCATTCTCTAATTCAAAATCTTCTTTGCGGTAAGATTTTTGTCCATATACCTCAAAATTAAGTCCATTTATAAAGTTGAATGACCTTTGATTCTCTTTATATACTTCGCAACGTAATTCTTTAACACCCTTCTTTTTAAAATAATTCCAAGCCGCTAAACCCAAAACAGTTCCTAATCCTTTTCTTTGAAATCGAGGTAATACGCCTAACCCTGCAATAACTCCATATTCTTTATTATCTCCTTCAAAGTCCAAAATCGCAAAAGCACCATCTATACCATATGCTTTTGCAATTAAAAAAACAGTATTGGGGTCTACAAAAATTTTTTTCAAAGCATCTCGTCCTATAGGCCTGAAGGGAGTATTTGCTGTAAGCCATGACTTATTATAAATGTTCACAACACTTTGCAAGTCTTTCTCTGTAGCTTCTCTAATAGCTGCATGATATATATTATGTTCTATTTTCTTTTCCAATGATTCTTCAAATTCTTTAGTTATCTTATCTACTGGCAACCTCATTTGAATATAAACCATTCCCTGATCAAGGATTTCCCTTTCGATATCACTAACGGTTCCTTTGCCCTTATCTTTTTCAATATGTAAAAAAAGAGATCTTAAAAATTTTCGTTTTAAAAAGATTTTTTTCCTAAATCCTTTTTTTTTCGGACATCTTCTTTGAGAAAACATGAGGATTATGATAACTTATTAAGCTTTTCTCTTAGTTCAGTTTCCATCTGGTTATTGAGCACAGCTTTTCCTCTTAAAATTGATATCCCTTGTTGAATCTTTTTCTTAAAACTTCTATCTGAAAGTAAATTCTTGGTTTCGCATGAAAATTCAAAATTAGACCTTAAAGCCATGTCATATTCAACTTTTTCAATTATTGTCTCTTTTAATGTTTTCATAGATTCTGAAATCTCTGTATATAGATTTAGTGGATCAGATTTAATATCACCTGGAAAAATGAATTTTACTTTCTCGTCCATTGTTTTTTCATTTTCTACAAACATACCATAAAAAGGCATATAAACCCATTGGATAGGCCTATTAAATAACTCTGCTTGGTTATCACTTAAAGACCATGCAATTAAATCTCTAGCTTCTTGTAGACACGTTCCATTTTTAATTTGAATAACTTTTTTAATCTCAGAATATAATCGCTCTACCACAATCTTTAAATTTTCAATTTGCGTTATTTCTTCATTTTTTTTTTCAGCAAAAGTAGACAAATTTTGGTCTCTATCTTTTAATTTTGACTTTAATTCATTTGAAAACTTTTCCAATTTTATTTTTTCCTCATCCTCAACTTGATAAGCACGCTTTTTTAACTCCATATACTTCCCTGTTAAAGAATTTATAGCTTCCACAAATTTATTTCCTTCATCTATTAAAAGTTTGAATTGTTTTTCAAAAGATTCTGTGAGATCATCAAAGACTTTGCTCTTCAAAACTTCAGCATTAGTAAAGAATTTATTTTTTTTAATAATCTCTTCAAGCTCTCTTTCAGCTGTTTTAAATAAAACACAAATATTTTCAATTACAGTTTTTTTCTCATTCACTTTCCATTGATCCATTTTATCACTCTCTAAGGCAAGTTGCTCTTTAATTTGATCAGAATCAATTGCTTGAGAAGTTTTACTTATCTGTGAAGTGTATCTAGTTTCAATATCTTTTAGTTGAACATTAAGATTTACTAACCACTTTTCGACTTCTTTTTCAATGAGTTCAATTTGAGAGTTCCATCTGTAGGCATTACCTTTCATATAATCGATGATATTCCTATACTTTTCTGCCACGCTTAATGCCTCATCAGTAGATAATCCATAATCTAAAGGCATATAATCTGAAACTGGTTTATATTCAACGAGATTAATTAGTTTTACTAATGATTGAAGAAATTCTGGATTAACTAACCCATTAATTTGGAGTTTTTGATATTCTGATTCTTCACTTTCACCTATTTTTTCAGCTCCTGTATCTTTGTAAACTAAAACTTCAATTATCTTATTTAATTGTTCAATTTCAGTTCTATTTTCAACATTTCTCAATAGATGGCCAATTAAAGGCTGACGAGGAGGATTAGTTAGTTTCCCTTCTTTAGAAAACACATTCAAACCATCTAAAATTATATGAGTTCCAATTACGCCCTGAATACATAGAAATGGCCATAATAGTCTAGAAAAAGAGATAATTTTCTCGTGAGATTGCATATCTTTTGATAATAGATAAAAAGCCAGTGCCAACTCATCACTTTCTTTAATAGGAGCTATAGTGGAGGTAGTATTAAATAGTGGTAAAATATATTGATTTCCATGAATCGACATTAAATAAACCCCTTGAATTTTGATTTTAATAATTACTCGTTAAAAATAACTAATTAATTATTCCTAAAAATTTTGTTTTTTTAATAAAATAATATGAAAATTTTCATCTTAATTGTTCATAGTTGTTAGCAATAACGATTATCAGTAAGGATAATAATATTAACAGAGGTGGTGCAATTGCATTTACATGAGACCATCCTAATGTATCAAATACTCCTTGAAGGATACGTCCCATAAAATAAATCAAAAATCCAATAGCATTAAGAGCATATGATCTTCGCAGAACTCCATAAGTTCTCAAAGCCAAACTAATGAACAAAAATGGAATTATTGCTACAAACAAAGGTAATAACATAAAATTTAATACAGCTCTCCCCGCAGGATATCCAAAAATCATAATCAAACTATTAGGATCTACTGCTGATGGATAATCATCAACAAAATCAGGATCCATAAAAAGGGAATCTGGTAAAACTAAAGCTAGAATCCCTATTATTATAGGAATAACTATAAGTAGGATCTTGAAAATTATTCTTAAGGTTTTATTTTTTAAAATCTTTTTAAACCTGCCTTTTTCAGTTACCCCTTCTATTTCTGTAATAGGTGGGAAGATTAAGATTCCAAAAACTCCCATTAAACTAGCAATACCCAACCATGTTGAAAATGTAGCTAATCGATACTGAGACATTAGGATCCCTACAAGTTCAGTATCACTAATAGTAGGTGAAAGTTCTGGGGTATAGAAATAATAGATAATAAAGAAAACTCTACTAGCAGCTAAGCATAAAAATAATATTGCAAAATACAACCAAAAATATTTTTTTGAGGTTCTGAATCTCATTAACAGGAAGTAAGCAAATATTAGAAAATAATATCCTACGATTACATAATATAATCCGGATTCAATAGCATCCCAGAAAGTAAATTTTGTAAAAAGATCACCTTGAAAAATCATAATAATCAATTCAATATTTTAAATACAACTAATTTGATATAATCACTTAAAATTATAATAATACTATCTTTTTCTTATATAAAAATTTATATTATTAGAATAGACTAACTTGAATTCTTAAAATACAAATATCATCAAAAATTTCTTTAAGTAATAATCGCAGAGGAAAAAGAAATCATGAAAATCGAAGACAATATAGAAACCTTTAATTCATTGATCAAAAGACGTTCTTTCATATGGGGGCCATCACCAGAAATATATGGTGGTTTAGCGGGTTTTTACTCATATGGTCCAGCGGGAATGGAATTAAAGCATAATATTTTATCCGTGTTTAGAAGGGAGTTAAGATATTTTGGGTTTGGGGAAGTTGAATGCCCCACAATTATGCCTGAGGTCGTATGGAGAGCTTCAGGTCATTTAGAACGATTTATTGATCCTGTAATAAAATGTGAGGAATGTAATACTCTATATAGAGTTGATAAATTGCTTCAAGAAGCTTTACCAGATGCATTAATTGATGGGCGTTCCTTTGAAGAAATGGAAGAGTTGATAAAAAAAAATAGAATTTCATGCCCAAAATGTGGCAAGCTTTTCCAAAAAGTTGAAGAATACAATTTAATGTTAAAAACCGTTGTTGGAAATGATACAATAGCATATTTACGACCAGAAACTGCTACAACGACTTATTTACTTTTCAATAGATTAGATCAGGATGCTAGAAGACAATATCCAATTAAAATCTATCAATATGGAAAAGCATACAGAAATGAAATCTCTCCAAGACAACTAGTATTAAGAATGAGAGCATTTGATCAGTTTGAAATTCAATTATTTATAGGTAAAGAGCAAGAAATGGATTTTGAAGATTATTTTGAGGTAAAAGAATGCAAATTACCATTATTAGATTGGCAAATCCAAGAAAAAAAAATAGATACACTTAATCTAATATCTCTTGAACAAGCAATAAAGAAAAAGATATTAAAAAAACCAGCTTTTGCTTATTGCCTTTATTTAGGATATTATCTAACAAAAAAAGTAGGCATTCCTGAAAATGTAATACGATACAGGCAACATTCTCCTCATGAGAGAGCACATTATGCTGATGATGCTTGGGATTTAGAAATAAAAACTAATCAATTTGGATGGGTTGAAATTTGTGGTGTACACGACCGAACTGATTATGATTTAAAAAGGCATGGCGAATATTCAAAACAGGATTTTAAGGTAAGTATGGGCTCCGATCCAAACGTAAAAGAAATCCCTCAAATCCTTGAAATCGCTTTTGGAATCGATAGAATTATCTATACATTATTAGAAAATGCATTTAATGTGGAAGATGGAAGAATAAATCTAAAACTAGAAAAGGACTTAGCCCCTAATACTGTAGCCGTATTTCCATTAGTAAGAAATAAAGTAAAATTAAGAAATTTAGCGATAAAAATACATCGTGATTTACTTGAACTCCGAATCAAATCGTTTTATGATGCCGCAGGATCTATTGGGAAGAGATATCGTAGACAAGATGAATTAGGAACCCCCTTTTGTATAACTATCGATTATCAATCACTTGAAGATAACACAGTAACCATTAGAGATAGAGATTCAATGAATCAAGTTAGAGTGGACATTTCTGAAGTTCCAAATATAATAAATAAATAAAGAATTAAAATTCAAGTTAAAATATCTCTAAAAAACCGAGGTTTTCAGAAAAAGATTTTAAAGAGAAGAAAATTTTTTTAAAAAGTATACCTTTTAAATTAAAACAAATTCAAAACAAAATAGATATTAATATGAGTCTCTTAAAAACTTCTAATTCTCAGATGAAACATAGAAAAAATGGGCTCAAAAAAAAGGAAATTTTATGTCTATTTTTAATTTTTATTTGTATTTTGAATTTTTTTTATATTTTTAACAACTTTATTTATTCTGAAAATAAGGGTTCAGCTTTAGAAAATAATAATATTCAAGATCAGCCAATTATTATTAATTCGGCAGATATTGGATATCTATTTCAAGATCCTTTTAAAAAAAATTTTAAAAAAATATGGAACTTTTTTAGAAGTAATTATGAATCAGATTTAACACTACAACTAGATACATATTATAGAGAGGGAGACAGCGTAGGTACAATTATAGATGATAGAGTGTATCCCATTGATAATTTGTTGTTATATAAATCTTTATTAAAAGACGATACTAGCCCAAGTGCAACATATGATAATTATTTATTATTAAGGGAATCTCCTTTATGGTATGAAGGTGATATTAATCTAAAGAAATATGGATTTGTGAGGTCAGTTAATGGTAAAACTAATAAAGTATATGATTATAACAGGTATCTTATTGATAACTTAATGCCCATATTTCTTTTAATTGAGAACATTGGTGAAAATATAGGGGATGTTAATTATATTTCTTCTCTTGAAGAAATGTTTGATCTTATAAATTCAACGGAATTTAGGGACACTTCTTCAAAAGCAGGGTTTTATCACCATAACTCAACCACGGATAAATATACAGAAAGTAATTTATATGCCATATTAGCCAATTTGGAGATTCACAAACTCTATGAAAAACAGGGTCTGGATCAAGATATAAGCAATAAAGCTATTGAATTAGCAAATACAACAATGAATAAACTCCTAGCAAACGTATGGGACGATACAAACGGGGGATTTAAATATTATTCTTTACAGGATTGGACTACAGGCAGTGATTATAAATATTTATCTGTCAACGCATTAGGAATAATCACTTTAATCGAAATTTGGAAAGTAAATGGAATGAAGAATGATTCATCATATTTACAATTTGCTAAAATCCTTTTTAATAAACTAGAAGCGATGTGGGACCCTGGATTTAATGCCTATGAATACAGTCGCGACGGAGTATGGGATATCTCAGGTGCTATTCGAACTATAGAATTAGAATCAAATTCTATTACGTTAATGGCATGCATGAAGTTATTTGAAACCACAGGTAATATAACTTATTATAATAGAGCTTGGCAACTGCATGAGACATTTGAAAATAGTTTTTATGATGAAACAGTAAATGCTTACAGGTTATCTATTGATTCTCCTATTAATAATAATAAGAATTTCTATGCCAATTTAAAATTAAGTGAAGCTTATTTGTATGCTGATGATATATATACCAGTACAGTGATTAAAGCCTCATATAATGTGTCAGAAGAAATTCCAGATTATATTTTTAATGAGGATACAATGAATATTACAAGTGTTTATGCATTTGAAAAAAATCTTGATTTTTATAACACAACTACTGAGGAGTATGAGGTATATAAAAGCCAATATAACATAATTTCTGCCGATATTACATATCTATTCAAATATCCGAATGGGACGTTACTAGAAAAGAGACAGCAACAAATAATTGATGAGTCCATAACATTATTATATAATATTAATGATTCTATGCCAATCGGGAGTGGTTATTATTTATATATATATGCAAATACTTCAATCTTTGCGACAGCTATAAGCTTAAAACGTTATAATATAATATCTGGATTAAGATATGAAGGAATTTTAGGATTACCTAAAAGGGTCTACCAAGGTCCAACTTATAATATAACTCTTCAAATAAATAATACTCGGAATGAAGATGTTACCTTAAATGTGTCTATGGAAGGAGATGATATATATAACGGCTCACAAATTGTATATCTACCAACAATGGTTTTAACTAATATATCATTTAACTTAATAACTGTACTTGATGCTAATTTAGGTGACCACAATTTAACGTTTCAATTTAAAAAAGATAATATTCTCTATTTAGAAATTATAAGAATTATAGATATAGGGTACTCATTTGATTATGCAGATTTTTTTTATGAAAGTAGAGTAACCAGTGGAGGAATTATTGATTTATCTCTAAAACTTCTAAACTTTTTACCCAATAGTTCACAATATCTCAATATTACTTTTTCAGGCGAAGATTTAGCTCAAGAGATAGTAGAGGAAATCACTTTATCAAAAAGTGAAACTAAAACTGTATATTATTCAATAGAATTAGCAGATGATATAATATCTGATACAACAGAAATAGAGATGAATATAAAAAAAGGCAATACAATTTTTTATACTAAATCCTTTTCAATTCAAATTATTAAAAAATTTGAAATATTGAGTGTAACCTTTCCTAACGTTGTACCTCAGGGAGATTACGCATATTTTATTGTGATTATTCAAAATAACCAAGAAATCTCTGAAATGTTTTCATTATATGTAAATGAAGAAAAGGTAGAGCCTAATATCAATGGATTAGGTCCAGGAGAAAATAAAGTTATTGCAAAGGTACAACCCACCATTAACCCTTATGACTTTGTATCAAAATCTTACACGTTTGTTTTAAGAGATAGTTCTAATAACATTATTGCCCAATTTTATTTTAATATAAATGTGGAATTTACAACCTTCAATTTCGTCGTGTTTTATTTATTACCTATTCTTATTCCCATCGCTATTGTTTTATTTTATAAAAATAAAGAAATAAAACATAAATTATTAAGGAGATGAACAAAAAAATGATTAATTACAAGAATTTTATAAAAAGCACTTTTATTCTATTTTTTTTTCTTGGAATTTTCTTCAATCTTGTTTTAATTACCCAAAACAATAACTATTCAAATTTAGATAATAATCCAAATGAAGAAAATTTAATTGACATAAGAACCTCCCAAAGTGGAAAAAAGGCTCTAAATTATTCTTCAATAACAAGAAATGATACAATTATATATAGATTCTTTGATTCTATTAAATTTACTGTTAATGTTTCTGGTTTTGATAATGTAAGATACACATTCATGCAAATCGATTTTTCTAACAGAAGTGTTGGTAGCTACAACATGTCTTTCATTGAAACTGATATATATTCATATGTATATTCACCTAAATCATTCGCACCGTTAGAGTTTCAAAATGTTAGCTTTTTAATCTTTAATATATCAGATGAAATAGTAAATGCTCGTACTACCTATACAAATTTCACAATTAAATCGAATTATGTAGCAGGCCTTAATAGTTTTGAGCATAATAGAGGAGACTTTGTAGATGGAAACCTTTATGTAGATGATCACGACGTTTATGATTTCAACTGGAATGTTACTGTTGTTGATAGTATATCTGAGAGTAGTCAAGTAAATCTTTTTGATTTAGGGAATAATATTCAGCACTTTTCATTTCAGATAGATGATAGATTTACTCAACCTGATAAAATATATTACGTTAAAATTAATATGTCAGATGATTCACCTTCTAAGAAAATCGCTGCTTATGTTCCGTTTAAAGTTTTAAATTCAATCCCACAAATAAGTAAATCATCGGTTAATTTTTCATTACAAGAATTTAAAAGAGATGAAGACTGCCATATTTCTTTGAATGTATCTGATGCGGACCCAAATACAAGACCAGGATATATTAATGTTTCTTTAATATTGATTACTCCTATTGGGCAAAAAGAGACTCCATATCAATTGAGTAACAACAAAGACTGGACGTTTGATGGAACTTTTTCTATAGATATTGATAAGCCCATCGGATTTTATCAAGCAATTTTGAAGGTTAAAGATCAGTATAATGGAGAAAGTACTTATAATGAAACATTAACTATAAAAAATAACTTTCCAGAAATCCATGAATTCTGGATAAATGGTATGGGTATTGAAGAAAGCATTGCTATAAATTATGGAGAAGATATAATCTTCACTTTTAATATTTCTGATGTAGAAGACACAATTGCCTATGTAACTGTTAGTCTATTAGATGAAAATGATAGTTGGCATAATGTTACAAAAGTATATTCAGATGGTATGATATTATTAATTCGATCAGTTAATTTAATTACAGGTGTCTGGTATGTCTACATATCTGTGTCTGATGAGGATGGTGATACGACTTATATTACTTCTGATTTTGGACTGGGGCCAAAAGAAATCAGGATTATTCCTGATGAATTAACTCCCTTAATGCCTTTGATCATGTTAATTATAGGCTTATTTTTTGGAATATTAATAGGAATAGCTTTTTCATATAAACGGGCCAAATCTAAATTTGTCGAGCGGCAACCAATGGTTACTAAGAAAAAAGAACTTGCCCCTAAAAAGAAAAAGGTTAGACCACCTAAAGAAAAAATAACAGAGGAAGAAATTGAAGAGATTGAACCTGAAGAAGAACCAGAAAAGAAACCTCCTCAAAGAAAGATAAAACGAAAATTAAAATAAAAATAAGAAAATATATAATAATTTTTTAATATTTTAACCCAATACTTCATGTAGCCGATATTGAAATTTGCCTAATTTACCACCATAGTTTCCTGCGGAGATCTTATTAACCCCAGGCACTCTCACTGATGCGTGAATACCTAATTTCATTGCTTTTTTTATAGCCTCCTCGGTTGCTCCGTCCAAGATTATCTCATAAACACAATTATCTTTTTCTCCTAATTGAGAATGTTCACTGACCTTTCTTAATGTTGGGCAAAGTGGGTCGTTTGTACTGGCATTTAAGAAGGAATAATTCGACCCTACTTTTGATCCTGACCTTGCTATTCCTCCTGGAAATGGAGCAATAACATTCTCAACATCTTTTATCGCCTCAATTGCTGCTTCAGCAGCTTTCAATCCTGAATCTTGACTCTCTGAAAGTATCAAGAAGTTACCGCCTGCGATTCCCTTCCCAACCTTAAAATTGCTTTGAACAATAAACTCTCCATCCATTACAGGAATTTTCCATGCCTCGAACGGATATACCCCTTCTATTTTTTGTTCAAATTTATCTCCGAAAAATTTCAGTTTGTAGCCTGTTTTAATTTCGAATTCTTTAACAGGATCGACTGAACCACTTATAGCATCAAAACAAGCTGTTGTGGGGCAAGTTAAGATGCATTGTCCAACGCGATTCAATAGTACATTGTCCATTTGATCTTTTTTTGTTTTAAAAAACATTAAAATGACACCTGGACGTTTATCTGGTGTCTTTTCTGAAGGAACAAAAACATCGATACCTGCTTCAGAATCACAATGAATCGTAGATGTTCCATATCCCGTTGCTACTTGACTAGCAATTTTTACCCATTGTTCATTTTTCGCTGTGACTAAAATTCTAGTAAAAACGGCATTAAAAGCTTCACAGTAAGTATCTTCTATTTCAACTCCATTTAATTCCATTTTCATATCAACTCTATTTTTTTTATGAATAGTATTAATAATTAGACATTGATTTCATATAAAATTTTGAAATAATAGAATCAAAATTAAAGAAATATTAAAAATAGTGGGAAATTGTAAGTAAAATAATACGTTAAATAATTATTTAATTTAAAAAAAAGTGTTAATAATGAGTGAAGAAGGTAAAATACTAAAAATCGGCATCCTTAAAAATGGAACCATTGGTTCTTCTTTATTACTCGCATTCCTTATGGATGAAAGAGCTGAAGCTACAAGGATTATGGTTTATGAAGTAACATCAGGAGCTAAAATGCATCCACCTGAAATGTGTACTGAAACGATGAAAGATCTATTAAAGTGGGAACCTGAACTTATTTTAATGTCTAGCCCGAATGCTGCTCTTAAAGGACCAAAAGCTGCGAGAGATATGGCTAAAGAAGCTAGAATTCCTACTATTGTAATTTCTGATGCTCCAGCGAAAAAAGCAATAGAAGAAATTGAAGAAAAAGGAATGGGATACATTCTAGTCAACTGTGATAGTATGATAGGTGCCAGAAGACCCTTTTTAGATCCAATTGAAATGAGCTGTTTTAATGCGGATTTGCTAAAAGTTCTTGCAATAACAGGAGCACTTCAAGTTATTGCAGAAGAATTAAATAAGGTAATTTTAAGCATGCTGGAAAGAGCAACTCCCAACTTACCAAGAATAATTGTTGATACTACAACAGCTATAAAAGCTGCTGGATTTTCTAACCCATACGCAGAAGCTAAAGCTATTGCAGCTTTTGAGTTAGCAGCTTCAGTATCAAAAGTTACCTCAAAGGCTTGTTTTGTGTTAAAAGAAAGAGTAGATTATATGCCTTTACTAGCAGCATCCCATGAAATGATGAGAACTGCAGCACTTATGTGTGATCAAGCAAGAGAAATAGAAAAGTCAAATGATACTGTTCTTAGAAGACCCCACCATGCAAAGCAACATATATTAACTAAAACAGCACTTATGGAAAAAGAACAATAATAAAATAGATTTTTTCTCTAAAATCTTTATTTTTTATTTTAAAATATTAAAGTATATTAAAATTCAGAATTAGCTAAATAATTCTTTAAATTTTCAAAATTCTCTCCTGTGAGGGTTTCCATAACGCCTGAAAAAACCTCATTAGTTTTATTATGGGTAACTGCCATTAAAACCGAACCATTGCTCACTTCCTTAACAAGGATATAATTGCTTTCACTTTCATATATTACAGTAGTTAATTCTAAAGGTGAAATGGAAGTACTCATTAGTTCCATAATCTTACTGAAGATCTGGTACACGTTCGAATCAAGCGTTCCGATTTCAAATTTCATAAATTGTAAAGGTCTATGTTCAAATTTGCCCAAAGTCGAGGCTATTAACAAACCATCAGGTTGATTAAATAAAAGATACTCAGATAATGTATTAACTTTAAGTTGGTCTAATAAATGTCTTATCTTACCTAGCCTTTGCAAAGCAAGAGTATTTTTTTGAATCTCGAAATCTAAAACCTCAATGAGACGGTGTTGGGCACTCCCTTCCTTTACACTCACTGGAGTAAAAGCAAGTTTTCCCTTCAAATCACTATCTATGCCCTTAATTAGCAAAGTAAAAAGTTCATCTTCTCTTGAATCTTGTAAATCAATTTTATTCAATAAAATATAAACTCTCTCTGTGTGAGGGCTAAATTCAAAAATGTATTTTAAAAATTTTTCAAAGATTTCTTTAACTCTATCCTCAACAATAGTAGATTCAGCCATAAAAATCGCAGTTGTGACCTCAGAAAATATAAGCTCTCGGTGCCTTTCCGAAAAATAGCGCTCCATATAATGTTCCTGACCCCCTGCATCCCATACATTAAGTTCCATGATCCCGCGAAAGATAAAATTCTCTCTAGAGATGCCTTTTGTTGGTTTGAGATTTAATACTTTCATAAAATTGTATCCCAAGCAAGTAGTCCTCATAAGACTTGTTTTACCCGCATTTTGTGGACCGAATAAAAGTATTTTCATCGGAAATTGACTCTTGATTATGATTATATTTTATTTAAACTCTAATATAATTGTTATAAATTATGATTTATTTAATTTTTTCTAATTATTATCGGAAAAATTAAAATTTAATAAGAAAATTGAATTTTCTTCAAGTAGAAACTAAAATTATTTGAAAAGAATTTGAATTCTTAAATAGAAATAAAAGGTTTATATGAATGGATTTAGAGCAATATATTAGAAACGTCCCAGATTGGCCAAAACCTGGTATTCAATTTAAAGATGTTTCAACGTTGTGTAAAGCTCATGCTCCTTTTAAAGAATCTTGCGATCGAATAATCAATCACTATAAGGGTAAAGAAATTACAAAGGTGGCAGCTATCGAGGCCCGTGGATATATATGGGGAGGAGTTATAGCTTACCAACTAGATGCAGGATTTGTTTTGATACGAAAACCAGGAAAGTTACCTTATAAAACACTCAGCGAGACTTATGAGCTTGAATATGGTACAGACACAATTGAAATGCATATTGATGCTATTGAAAAGGGAGAAAAAGTTTTATTATTTGATGATTTATTAGCAACTGGAGGTACAGCAAAAGCAGCATGTAGTTTAATAGAGAGGTCTGGCGGAACAGTTGTAGGAATTGCATTTGTAATTGAGCTTACTGGGAGTTTACATGGCAGAGATGAAATACAAGGTTATGATATATTATCATTAATGGAAATTCCTGTGGAAGAATAATTCATTAAAAAAAGTCTCTTTATTTTCTTATTTTTTTAAAATTGATATGCCCATTTTTTTCCCTCATTTAGCAGATAATTAAATTTAGTCTGAAAATTTAAATAATTCTCACTACTTTATACTCACAGTGTTAAATTCAACACGTAAAAAGGTGTAGATGTGACTAAAGAAAAAACTCAAGACGTTAAGAAGACACCACTTTATGATATTCACGTTAAATTAGGTGCAAGAATGGTCGAATTTGCTGGTTTTTATATGCCTGTACAGTTTGAGAGTATTATAAAAGAGCATCAGGCAGTCCGTTCAAATGCGGGTGTATTTGATATTTCTCATATGGGAGAATTTTTGCTTGAAGGAAAGGATGTAATCCCTTTCCTCCAATATATAATGATAAATGATTTAAACCTATTGGAACCATCAAAAGGACAATATTCAATCATGTGTTATGAGAATGGAACAACCGTTGATGATTTAGTGTATTATGAGGAGACTCCAGAAAGATTCAGAATGATTGTAAATGCCAGTAATAGAGAAAAGGATTTGGAATGGTTAAATGATCATATTGGTAACTATGATGTGAAAATAACCAATCTCTCTGATGAGCGGTGTAGATTAGCATTTCAAGGACTAAGGGCAGATGAATTACTTCAACCATTAATTGATGTTGATTTATCAAAAATAAATCGTTTTTACTTTTCCCATTGTAATCTAAACAAAATGCCAATATTTCTTGCACGCACAGGATATACGGGGGAAAAAGGCGTCGAGATCTCTTTTGATAACAAGTATGCAAAAGAAATATGGAATGATTTAACTAATACTGGAGCAAAAGCAGCTGGGTTAGGTGCAAGAGATTCATTGAGGTTAGAAGCGTGTTATTCACTTTATGGTCATGAGATTAGTGATTCTATAACACCTATAGAGGCTGGACTTAATTGGTTAGCCAAACCTAAAGAAGGTATTGATTATATTGGGAAAAAAATTTTAATTACTCAAAAATCAAAGGGAACTGAGAGAATTATAGTTGGCTTAAATTTGCTTGACAGAGGAATAATTAGAGAAAACTACAAAATCTTTAAAGATGGTAAGGAAATCGGGTACGTAACTTCTGGAGGGTATTCCCCTACACTCGATAAAACTATTGGCTTAGGGTTAGTAAAAACCCTGTATAGTGAAATTGGTACAGGAGTAGAAATTGAAATTCGTGGTAAATTATTAAAAGGAATTGTTGTATCTATACCCTTTTATCGGAATGTATAGAAATATTCATAAATTAAACAAAATGTGAAATAAAATGGATTATAAGTTCCCTGATAATTTAAAATATACTTCTTCTCATGAATGGGTCAAAATTGAAGAGGATATTGCTACAGTGGGGATAACTGATTATGCTCAGCATCAGTTAGGAGATATTGTTTTTATTCAGCTTCCTGATCTTGGTACTAGTGTTGAAAAAGAAGCTAACGTAGGAGAAATAGAGTCTGTTAAAGCAGTTGGAGATATTATTATGCCTTTATCAGGAGAAATTATTGAAATTAATGAAAACCTTGCTGATAACCCAGAACTCGTTAATTCCTCGCCATTTAATGAGGGATGGATTATAAAAGTGAAGTTTTCTAACGATGATGAGGTCAATAGTCTTCTTTCTGTTAGTAAATACAAAGAGTTAGTGCAAAGCGAAGAGAAATAGTTTTTTAATAATTTATTTATTAATTTTTTTAATTAAGTTCTAAGAGTTGTTGAAACTGGACTTTATACCACATAATGAGAAAATAATTGAAGAGATGCTTAAAACCATTGGTGTAGATACTATAGATGATTTATTTCAAGATATACCTGATGATATAAAAATTAAAAAACTAAATTTATCTTCTGGACTATCAGAACCAGATTTATTAAGATATTTAAAAAATCTTTCCCTTCAAAATAAAGTATATTCTGATAGTTTTTTAGGAGCAGGCTGTTATTACCATTACATACCCTCAATAGTTGATTTTATAATTAGCCGTCCAGAATTTTATACTTCTTACACACCTTATCAAGCAGAAGCAAGTCAAGGTTATTTACAGGCAATTTATGAATATCAAACAATAATTTCTAGAATAACTCAAATGGATATTGCAAATGCAAGTATGTATGATGGTTCAACAGCTTTAGCAGAAGCAGCAATAATGGCTACAATCATTACTGGTAAAAATAAAGTTATTTTGTTAGAAGGTATTCATCCAGAATATATCGAGGTTGTTAAAACCTATTGTTGGGGACAAAAAATTGATTATAAAATTCTCAAAGAAAACCAATTAAAGAATGAAATTACAGAAGATATTGCGGCAATTTTATTTCAAAGTCCAAATTTTTTTGGAGACATCGAAAAAATAGAAGATGTTGTTAGAATTATACGAGACCGATCACAAAAGTGTTTAATTATTCAAGTTATGACAGATCCCACTTGCTTAGGTATATTAAAACCCCCCGGAGAATTAGATATTGATATATATGTGGCAGAAGGTCAAGCATTTGGCATTTCCCCTTCTTTTGGAGGTCCAGGGTTAGGAATTTTTACTGCTAAACAAAAATATTTGCGGAAGATGCCTGGACGATTGATTGGAAAAACAAAGGAGCTTTATGGAGAAAAAACAGGATTTATTTTAACCCTCCAAGCACGTGAACAGCATATTAGGAGAGAAAAGGCAAGCTCGAATATTTGCACAAATCAAGCTCTTTGTTCTTTAGCAGCACTAATATATTTATTATCTTTGGGGAAAACTGGTTTAAAAGAAATAGCTGTTCAGAATTTTCAAAAAGCATATTATCTTAAAAGCGAACTAATAAAAATATCTGGTTATGAAATTTTAAATAAAAAACCAACCTATAATGAATTCATGTTGAAATGCCCAAATATTGAAGCACTTATTAATGAATGTAAAAAGACTGATTTACTACCTCCTTTAAAGTTGTCAAAATATTATCCAGAATTAGACGATGTTGCTTTAGTGTGTGTTACTGAATCTAATAGTCAAAAATCGATAGAAAAATTTATTGATGCAGCAAAAAATGCAGTAAAAAATTATTAGGAGGAAAACCATAAATGGCTTTGAATGAATTATTAATTTTTGAAAAAGGAAATGGAAAGGCGCATAAAAATTTTATACCTAAAATGGATATTGAAGGCATTGATATTGATGAAATAATTCCACCAATTTACCAGAGAGCTCAATTAAATATTCCAGATACCCCTGAAATAGAGATTGTAAGACATTATATTAATTTAAGTCAAAAGAATTACAGTGTGGATAATGGAATTTATCCATTAGGATCTTGTACTATGAAATATAATCCAAAAATAAATGAAATAATTGCTCGCTTATCTGGTTTTTCTCAAATCCACCCCCTTCAGGAAGAAAATCAAGGGGCGATGGAAGCCATCTATGAAACCGCGAAGATGTTGGGAGAAATAACCGGTATGGAGGGATTTACCCTACAACCTGCTGCTGGTGCTCATGGTGAACTAACAGGCTTATTAATAATGAAAAAATATTTTGAGAGCAGAAAAATTAAGAAAAGTAAAATAATAGTGCCAGATTCGGCTCATGGTACTAATCCTGCTTCAGCAAAAATGGCTGGATTTTCTATTATTGAATTAGAATCGAATAAAAATGGTGAAGTTCCATTAGATCAATTAGAATATGCAATGAAAGAAAAAAATGTAGCAGGGATTATGTTAACAAATCCAAATACTCTAGGAGTATTTGATAGTCAAATTAAAGAAATAACACGAATTGTACATGAGAATGGTGGCCTCTGTTACTACGATGGAGCGAACTTAAATCCAATGTTAGGAATCTGTCGACCTAAAGATATGGGATTCGATATAGTTCACTTAAATCTGCATAAAACCTTTTCTACCCCTCATGGAGGAGGTGGACCTGGATCAGGACCAGTTGGAGTAGTAAATGATCTTATTCAATTTCTACCTAAACCTTGTATCATAAAAAATAGTGAAGGAATTATATGTAAAATTAATAATGAAAAATCAATAGGAAGGATAAAAGCGTTTTGGGGTAATTTTGGAGTTATAATACGCGCATACGCTTACATTTTAGCATTAGGAAGTGAAGGTTTAGAACAAGTAGGTCAAATTTCAGTTCTAAATGCAAATTATTTACGAGTTTTACTACAAAAAAAATATGAACTTCCTTACAACAGAATTTGTCAACATGAGTTTGTGTTATCTGATAAAGGCTTACCAAATGAAATAATAACTGAAGATATTGCTAAGAGAATTTTAGATTATGGAATCTATGCACCAACAATTTATTTTCCATTAATAGTGAATGGAGCAATAATGATTGAACCTACAGAAACAGAATCCAAAAAATCTCTCGATAATTTTGTGGATGTAATGTATAAAATATATGAAGAAGCTCATGGCGACCCTGAATTGATAAAAAAGGCTCCATATAATACCTCTGTAGGACGTTTAGATGCTGTCCTCGCTGCTAGAAAACCAATATTACATGATTAGGTACAAATTGCTAAAAACTAACTTTATATTTTTTCTAATTCAGGAGGAATATATCCAAAAGTATTGAAAAATCTTTTTCTAACTTGGTGTATATTGAAATTTTGGGTTTGTGCTCCGCTACTTTCGATTACAAATGATCCTAGTATAGAGCCTAATCTACAAGAATCCAAAATAGTCATATTTAAGATTAATCCAGTTAAGATTCCTGCTCGATACCCATCTCCTGCTCCAGTAGTATCTTCTATTTTTTCTGGATTTGCTATAGGAATATTTATGTTATAAATCTCATTTTTATCATCTTTATAGATTAATTCTGAACCTTTTGAGCCTTTAGTTGTTATAATTGCCTTTACATATTTAATTAATTTTATTTCTGTAAGTTCAGTTCTCTTTTTTATTTGATCTATTTCATAAGCATTTCCAATTAAAATTTCAGACTTTTTTATTATATCGATCAATAATTCTTTTGGGAAAAGTGGCGTAACTTGTCCAGGATCAAAAATTGTTGGAATCTTTAAATTATTTAACTGCTCAGCAAAACTACTCATAGCTTCGACACTTTGTGTTGAATTAATCGCATAGGCAAAATCTTTTGGATTCTTAATCTTATCTTCTAAATTAATGTGCTTACATTTATCTAGGGCACCACCATGAAATATAATCATCTGATTAGATTTAATATCATTTACTATATAGCAAGCAGCAGTGAATAGATCATCATATTCATCAATTGATAGTTCAATATTTCCAAAACGTTGTATATGATCCTTATATCCTAAACTTTCAAAATCTTTTCCCACCGAACCAACCAATAGAACACTTACTACGTTTAATAAACCTAGATTATAAGCAATATTGCCAGCAGTCCCACCAAAATGTAGATGTCGACTATCTGCTGTAATTGTGCTTTGGTATTCTTCTTTTTTATGATCAATTGATACAGCATTAACAAATTTTTCTTTAAAACCCATAATGTAATCAAAGGCTAAGGATCCAAGGACTAAAATTTTCTTTTTTTCCATAAAACTTCAAATTATTTTATATTAAAAATAAAAAAAAATTAATTAAATCTTTCAAGTTTTATTAAATAACTGCTCCCGTAAGAGTATGGTGGCATCCACAATCTCTTTGAGTATCTATTTTAGGAATGACCATTTCTAATAATTTTTTAAGATTTCCTTCATTTTCTCTAACTGTATCGAGGATTTCTTCGATACTAACAGCTAGTTTCTCCAAAGATCCACCACAATTTTCACATTTTTCTCCATATTCGATAATACCACAATTTTTACAGTAGGCTGCCCAAACATCATAATCAGTAATCATAGCTATAGTACAATAACATATTTCCTTTTCTGCTGCAAGGACCACTTCAGGATATACTGTCATGCCTATTATATCGGCATTCCATTGGCGAAATGTTTTAGATTCTGCTCTTGTAGAAAATCGGGGGCCTTCAATACACACATATGTACCTCCATTTAGAATGTTTAAACCTTCAATTTGCTTACCACTTTCAAAAAAAAGACTGTTTAAATATTCACAGAAAGGTTCAGCTTGTCCAATGTGGCATACTTGACCTCCTTCATAAAAAGTATCTAAGCGTTTCTTTGTTCTATCTATATACTGATCTACTAATAAGAAGTGTCCCTTATCCAATTCTTTCTTTAAAGATCCTACTGCTGATGGAGAAATAATACATTTTACTCCCAATTCTTTCATAGCCCATATATTTGCTCTGAAATTTAGTTTATGAGGTGGTATCGTATGACCCATTCCATGACGCGGTAAAAATGCTACTCTTTTACCTTTAAAATAACCCACATTAATAAATTCAGAAGTTTTTCCGTAAGGGGTATAAATTTTTAAATCTTCAGCATCCTCTAACGCAATATCTGCACCTGTACCTCCAATAATACCGATTTCTGCATTTCCCTTAAATTTCATAAAAACATCACATTCGGATAAATTTAAAATATGTCAATAAAAAACTTGATATTTCTTGATTGTTTTAAATATGTAAAAAGTTTTTTGATATTTTTAATATTATATAGAGACTAACCTTTCATGACAAAAATTTCGTTTCTAGGGGGTTGCAGAGAAGTAGGGCGTTCAGCAGTCTTAATTGAATCCAATAAAGGTACAAAATGTATTCTAGACTATGGAATAAGATTCAATGACGATGATCGATTACCATATGACACAGATTTAAGCAATCTTAAAGCAATTGCATTAAGTCATTGTCATATAGATCATTCTGGAGGTTTACCTTATCTATTCAAAAATTTTAATGTACCCTTCTTTACTAATCCATTAACGCTGAGAATTACCGAAATTTTATTAAAAGATATGATAAAAATTTCAAATTATCATTACCCCTTTGGA
>JBATUM010000244.1:0-6600 GCA_049671145.1 Promethearchaeia archaeon | reverse complement strand
CTCCCCACATAATGGGTTCTTCCTGAGTGACTTCCCGCATTAAATTTAGAATCTCAAAACTATCATTACGCTTCCTTGGATGTTCAACTTTTTTTAAAAACTCCTCAACATTTTGATTATTCGGTTTGGTCTTTAGCTCTGCCATAATAAAGAAAAAAGGAAGTAATTATAAAAGAGTTCCTCTTATGAAAAATACAAGATAATATAGGCTATGGATTCTGCAGAAATGTATTTGAAGCTTTTTTTTTATAATAAATAATATCTCAAATAAAGTAAATAAAATTAATTTATTTTTTTGTTGCTTCCGTGAAAACCATATCTTTACTAATTATCTGCCATGTTCTCCATCCATTTTTGACCTTTTCTTGTGCTTCTTTGATAAAATCTGAATATCCGATTTCTCGACATCTTTTCAAATTCTCAATAGTATTTCCACTATAACGTGTGCAAATTATTTTCATCATTTTACTACTATCGCTGGTTGGTACTACGCCCTCTTTTGAATGTGGACAGGGACTATCTGAATCTGGATTATAATCCTCACATTCAGCACAAGTCCAGTATCCTTTAGATTTAGCACATAAAGCTATTCCACAAGCGTTGGCCATAGGAGCTCCTTGAGAACAACCGGGACAATTTCCTCGTTTATTCATATCTATGTATTTATTTAACGTTTTCAGGGTTGATTGTATACCCTTGAGTCTCAAACCCAGTAGTGGCCCAAGATCTTCCATATTCCACCCTTCCCAAATTTTCTTAAGCTGTTTAGCGGCTTCAACGCCCTCTCCAAGATGAACATCACATCCTAAACAGAGAATACCGCAAGGAGAAAGAATTCCTCTATCTTCTTCTCTCACATCTTCCAATTTTAAACTCAATTTTATTTCACTAATTATTTGAATATTTAATTATAATAAATTATTTATAATAAAAATTTTAAAGTAAAAAATTTATAAGATCCATTGTATCCAATAATACAACATTTTTTATATAATTCCAAAAGAAATTAATTATAATAAGAAGAACTATGAAATCCAAATTTTATATAATAGTCGCTGTTATTTCTATAATCCCTTTAATATTTTCAACAGCACTTCCTTATGCTTTTGCTAAAAGATTAGATCTCAATACACCTTTAACAGATCAACATACAAGTAGATCCTCGCCAAGAACATACGTGATACCGTTAATAGAAGGATTAGAATATACAATCAATGTAGATGTACTTGATTTTTGGTATATGGACATTAAAATAAAAATAAGCCCTAACCCCTATATCGTAGCAGGGCAAATGGTCGATAGTAATTCTTATACGGGTGATATTATGAATTTTATGCCATCTAGGAGCGGAAATTACTATATTCTGATTATAGCTAAATCAGGTTCAGGTTTTTTTGATATAAGAGTAGATTGGGGGATAACTAGTCCTGCTACAGCACTTCTTACTCCATTTTATGGGGGTATATATTTATTAGTTCTGATATTACCGAGTTCAATTATTTTCTTAGTTGGAATGTTTATCCTTTTATTAATAAGGAAGAAACAAAAAGATCAAATTATTCGAAAGGAATATTATACTAAAACTTATTATCAAGAAAAACAAGTTGAGACAGATGCTTTACTGGGACATGATGAAGTGAAATTTTGTCCGATTTGTGGAAATAAAATTCAAAGATTTGCACAATTTTGCGCAAATTGTGGTAATTCAATAACTTAAAGATTTTTTTAAATCTGTTTATTCTAACCTAGTCTAGTTTTGTATAATAAATTTAAATTATGTATCAAATTAATTAGAAATTCGATATTTAAGTGAAGAGAGAAAATCTTTAAATTAATATTGTTCTTATTGATATTCAGAAATACTTTTAACAAATTTTTAGAAAAAATGAAATCTAAAAAAGAGGGTAAAATCTCTTCTAAATTCAAATATCTATATCAATAAAAAATAAAGGAGTTAAGAAATATGCCTATTGTTTTAATTCACACTCGATGGCCTCATAGCGAATCTGAAGCAGTTGGTAAGGCGTATCTTGAAGTTATGAAAAAGTATCCAGCAGATAAAACCTTATATAAACCAGTTGTGTCTGCCTGTGTCAAAGCGACTACGGAAGGTTTTAAAGGGCTTGCCGTAGATGATGTTAAAGAAGGAAAACTTCAAGAAACTTTAGATTTAGTATACAGACGAATGCTTATGTTTGGGAATCTCGTTAAAGACCTCAAATATGAGATTGAAGTGTTCATGGCAGGAGTAGAGGCAATGCCAATGGTTGGGCTTAAAATGCCAGAATAAATAAATAAAAATCTTAAACTATTTTTTTTATTTTTTTTTAAAGTATTAGAATATAAATTTTCTATATCTTATTTGGTTTGGTCATAAAACCGACATTTATATGTATTGATTATTGATCGAGACCAAATCCACTCTCTATATATTCTTTTAATTTTGTTAAAAATCGTGTTGCTGGAGCACCGTCTATGATATCATGATCAAATAAGATAGTTGCATGGAGAATCTTTCTGACTTCAATTTTCTCTCCGATAACGCCTGGTTTTTTTGTTATAGCTCCCAGAGCGAACATTAATGGCTGTACTCCGATGGGAATCCCCCACCCAATTAAATCTCCAAACATCCCTACGGAAGTTACCGAAATAGTCCCCCCGAAATCTTTAAGTAGTAGGGGATTCCTACCAAATCTCCAGTATGTAAATTTTCTTATAAATTTAGGGAGAGAGGTGAAGATTCTTTTAAATTTTTCTTCTTTTTTGAGTCCAAGCAAAACGTCTTTTTCAACTGCTTCTGCTTGAGCATCTCTAATTTCTTGAGTAATTTCTTCAACAGATTTTTCATTTATTTTTCTGATTATAACCCCCAACGGGATTTTCTTATCTTTAATGATTTTCTCAACCATTATTGAAATGTCAACGTCATCAAATCTATAAATTTTCTTCCTGCCCTTTTTTAAGGCATGTACCTCTTTATATTCACTGGCAGCTTGTCCAATGCATTTTAAAAACCATCCAGTAAAAGATAACTTTTTTCCATGTTTCAATTTGTAGCTTTTTAGCTGTTCTCTTCCATGGGTCACATCAAATTCAACTAATCCTTTAATGTAATGCTTTTTCATGCCTTGTTCCATAATATCTATTACCATCTTACGCTCTTTGGGAAATTTAACTACTTCATAGTTCCCAAGAGATTTCTTTTTTTTTGATGTCATTTATAATCTCCAATTATGTTATTTCTTTTTTATTTAACTTTATTTCCTTATAGCAATTATAAATTCCATAACTGTTAAGAAAGATATAACACGTATTGATTACCCCTAGACTGAGAACTTCAATTGAGAAACTAAAAATTGCCATCAGAATTGCGATAATAATTGATAAAACCAGTCCGATAAGCCGAAATTTTGCCTGACCTGCTCTTTTACTTATAAAAAAATAAAAAGCTATAAAGGATAAGATTGTAAATACCCATTCTATTAGTTCCATCTTATCTTCCATCCTAATTTGTATTTTTGAATGTTTTCTATTATTCTTTATAAATTTTGTTCAATAAAAAATTTCATTAAATCACTAGAATAGGTCTTATGCTTGATTAATCAAGAAGAAAATAAAAAAAGTTAAAGAATTGTTATATTCTCATTCTTTGCCTCGAATTAATTTAATCACAAAAATTATAAGAAATATAGCTCCGATAGTAACGCATATAATCGGAATCACCTCAGTAACGATCCCAACCATAAAGCCTTCTGGTGTACTAATAGAATCTATAAAATCCTGCCAACTTGTAATATTAGGGTAATACCACCCTAATAACGGAGGTAATACAAACATTGTAACTATAAAAATAACAACCAGAATTATTCCAATAGTAAATGCTGTCCACTTTTTCATATAAATCTACTCGACGGTTTTCATTTTTAATTTTCTCTAACTAATGTTTTTATATAAATATTTCGAATACACACAATTGAAATTGTGAGCAAACAAAAGCAGTGCAAATAGTAAACAAATTATTATTTCTCCTTCATATAATAAATTACATGATTGTAATCAAATATTAGATTTATATGATTACCTTTTTAAATATAAATGATTTCATATTCGTTTAAAAGATTAAAGTTATTAACTTAATACCATTATTTATCCAACCCGGCTCTTATCTTTATAAAGATTTGATAACAAAAAATTTTTAAAAAGAATTATATTAAAGCTTTATAAATGAAAAAATAGCCCATTGTGAAAAATAAATTGCCAAAAGTTCAAGTTAATGATATTAATATTTATTATAAAATTCATGGGGAAGGAATTCCTTTTATTTTAATTCGTGGACTCAGCAGTTCATTAGATAGTTGGGCACCGTATAGTATTGAGCAATTTTCTAAATCTTTTAAAACTATATTATTCGACAATAGAGGTGCGGGAAGAACTGATATCCCAGATGGAAATTATAACGCTAAAATGATGGCTGATGACACTATTGGTTTAATGGATGCTTTGGATATTAGCAAAACTTATTTGTTAGGCTTTTCGATGGGAGGCTGCATAGCTCAAGAAATTGTGTTAAATTATCCGAATAGAATAAACAAATTGATACTCACCTCTTCTTGGTGTGGTCCTTCTCATGGGATTGTTACTCCTATCCCTGAAGAAAATCCATTCCCAAAGATGTTGCCTCTTATGAAGGAGGGAAATTACGAAGAAATGGCACGGGTGCTTACTAATTCTTTATTTCCTGAGGATTATAAAAAAAGGAATCCTGATATTATTGAAAAAGTAGTCAAAAATTACATGGCTCATCCTCCAACCCCCAAAGGTTTTGAAGGACAATCAGCATATGTCGATACGTTTGAAACTTATGATAGATTATCAGAAATAAATATCCCAACTTTAATTTTACATGGAACAGAAGATAAAATATTACCAGTTGAGAATGCTAAAATTCTAGCTGAAAAGATACCTTCTGCGGAACTGATGTTATTTGAGAATACAGGCCATGGTTTGCTTATTCAAGAATATAAGCTTTGGACCCAGAAAGTAATAGAATTTTTAAAAAGAAAATAGTATATGAATAGTTGTTACAATTTTTATAAGTATATGGTGTAATTAATATGAAGGATTGGAAAGACATTTTTTCTCAAAAATGTACCTCTAAACAGGAAGCAATCTCAAATATAGAATCTGGAAATAGAATTGTATTTGGACACGCTGCTGGGGAACCAATTGTATTAGTAGATGAACTTGTAAGACAAAAAGATCGTCTGCAAAATGTTGAAATCGTTCATATGGTTCCTCTTAGAGAATGTCGGTATTGCTTAACTGATATGAAACTACATTTCCGCCATAATTCTCTATTTGCAGGAGCGGGAACACGAAAAGCAATAAGAGAGGGAAGAGCTGATTATACTCCAACTTATTTTTCTGAAATTCCGCGCCTTTTCAGAGACAACATTTTGCCCGTAGATGTTGCACTTATTCAACTCTCTCCACCAGATGAAGAAGGTTTCATGAGCTATGGAGTATCTGTGGATTATACCGTGCAAGCCGCAAAATCCTCGAAAATTGTCATTGCTGAAGTAAATAAGCAAATGCCTCGAACCAAAGGTGTGAATATTCATGTTTCAGACATCGATTATATTGTTGAGACTGACAGACCCTTAATAGAAATTCCTCTTCCAAAAATTACGGAGGTTGAAGAAAAAATTGGTCGCAATATCGCTTCATTAGTCCCTGATCAGGCAAATCTTCAATTAGGCATTGGTGGAATTCCTGATGCTGCGTTAAAATTTCTCCAGGAAAAGAAAGATTTAGGAATTCATACCGAAATGTTTTCTGATGGAGTAGTGGAACTATATGAAAAAGGAGTTATAACAAATAAATATAATAATTTACATCCTAGTAAATTTATCGCCACATTCTTAATGGGTACAAAGAGACTTTACCAGTTCGTTGATAATAACCCTAATGTTGAAATGCATACCGTTGATTACACTAATAATGTTATGGTTGCTGGAAAAGTTAAAAATTTAGTTTCTATTAATTCTGCCCTCCAAGTGGACATATATGGTCAGGTGTGTGCGGATACACTAGGCTACCAACAATATTCAGGCGTTGGAGGCCAAGTCGATTTTGTTCGAGCTTCAAGTTTATCTCCTGGGGGCAAATCTATTATTGCTCTGCCCTCATCAAATAAAAAAGGAACAATTAGTCGAATAGTTACTAAATTGAATGAAGGAGCATGTGTAACCACTTCACGTAATGATGTCCATTATGTTGTCACTGAATATGGTATTGCAAATTTACGGGGAAAAACAATTCGTCAACGTGCAAAAGCATTGATTCATATTGCTCATCCTAATTTTCGCGATCAACTTAAAGAAGATTTTAATAAAATCTTCATGGGATAAAGGAAATCGATTTTAAAGTATCAAAAATAATCAGCTTCATTTTTACCTTCAACTTAATTTACTATCAATTAAATGTAAATTTTCCAATATTTCAAGCTTTCTCGATTTTATACTATCAAAACTAATCGTTTGTTCAAAAAAGAAATCAAAAGGATCTTTGAGGTCTTTGAGTAATTCTTTAGAATAGAGA
>JBATUM010000243.1:0-33809 GCA_049671145.1 Promethearchaeia archaeon | reverse complement strand
CATTATAGCTCTGATTCCCTTTTAAAACAAGTGCTTTCAGGTTTTTCGATCCCATTATCGCCCCCAAACCTGATCTAGCTGCAATTCTGCCCTTATCATTTGCAATTCCAGATATTTTTGATAATTTTTCACCTGCCTTTCCTATTCCTGCTACTTTAATAGATTTCCCATATCTATCTTTTAGAAGTTGTTCCGCCTTGACAAAATCGATCCCCCACAAATCCGACGCATCTGAAATTTCTTTGTTGCCATTAATATTTGATATATATACCGGATTTTGAGCAATCCCTTTTACTAAAATTGCATCATAACCACATTTTTTTATCCCAGGTCCAAATGTTCCGCCGCTATTAGCATCACCCCAAGTCCCAGTTAAAGGTGACTTTCCTATAACCATATATCTTCCAGATAAAGGAGCTGTTGTGCCAGTAAGTAATCCTGGAAAAAATCCTAGGATTGATTCAGGACTTAATGGATCAATTCCAGGTTTCATGTTTTCATATAATATTCTACAACCTAGACCATATCCCCCTAAATAATGAAGATATAATTTATCTGGTAAGTTAGCTTCTTCAAATTTACCATTTGATAAATCTACCCATAATACTTTACCAAAAAATCCGTAAGACATAAGTAGAGTATATTTGTTATTTTTGAATTTTATTTAGATTTATAATTTAAAATGAAGTTTGAGAAAAAAACTTTTCATAAATTGCTCCAAGTATAAAAAGATCTGAAATCTAAAGATATGAAAGAACTTCAAAAAGAAGTACCTGAAAACATTGAAAGTGGGGAGTTTGCTAAAGAATGGGAGGGTAAATTGAGTAAAATTAAATTTAAGTTATATAAATTCTTTAGAACTAAAATTCCATTTGCTAAATTAGAAAAAAAAGCACGAAAGAACCTTAATCTTCCCATAGGCGATCTATTTGAGGATATTACCAAGATTTCTAATTTATATACTTTTTTTAATAAGTTCTTTTTATAATCCCTTTTCTATACTTTTAAATTAAAAATTAAGCTTTTATTTAACAACTCTTTTAATCAAATGGTCGAAACTTATAAATATGTCGTTTTGTATATTATAATAGTTTAGAGATTTATCAGAGATCTTTAGTTAATGCCATTAGCTTATTAGGATTTAATGGTTTAAGGGTAATCTTCGGAGAGATTAATCAAAAGCATAAAATGATAATATTAAGTCATATTTTCAAAAATATTTTGGAGGTATGAAATGTCGTTATTCACAACTACAAAAAAGGATGAGTTAATGCTAAGTAAATTTATTGATTGGGACAAATTTGAAAATTGCTTTTACAATAATATCTATTTAGACGATTATAAGATTGTAGTTAAAATGCCTTTAATTCCAAGAAAAAATTCTAAAAAGGATATAAAAATTAAAAAATTCGATTTAACTAAATACACTTACCTAGTTTCTTATGATTAAGATGCATTTAGAACCCAATCTTATTAACAAGAAATTTTGAGTTAAATCATTTAATTAGTTTTTTCTCTCTAAGATACTTATTCCAACATGAAAAGCAAATAAAATCTCCACCCTCAGACCTTACTAAATCTTTAGTAGATCTAATCATTCCGCACTTTTGGCATTTCTTTTTCATACATAAAATGAAACTTATTTTTAAATTAACTCTAAGAGATCTATTGTCTAACATTTTTTAATTTTTCTGGAAGTCAATTTGTATAAATCTTAAATTTTATAAAAAAAGCGTAAGGATCCATAGTTCGAGCAAAAATTATAAGGTTTAGAAAAAATTAAGCATTTCTGCTTAATAGAGGGCGAAATCCAATGTTTAGCTCGAATTAATGGAATCCTTCCGTTTCTTAATAAGATCTCTGTTTGTATATTGTTAAAGTTTATTTAAAAAAAATATATTCGTGATGATAGAACGGAATATCAATTCCTTGCGACAAAATTCTCAAAAGAGCTTCAAGTTTGGCAAAGAATATAATTGTATAGTTTAAGAAAATGAATATTTTATTTTTTTTAGGTGAACCTAGATTCTTTTTAAAGAAAGTATTAGATTTTAGCCGGATTCAGGCAAGCAGTATTGCTTAAGCAGATATCAAAAGTAGAAAGCAAGTTATCATTTTCTTTATATAGCATACATATACCAGGAGTGTGCCCTGAGTAGTAGAGTTAAGAGTTGTATAGTAATTTATTGCATCAATAAAGTCTTTATATTTTGTATTGTTTTTTATTAAAGAAATATCAAATCAACTTTTAAAAAACTAATGAAATGCATTTGACTTTTATGAATTATTAAACCCACTTTTATTATTCCTTTTCTGTTGTTATGATTAAATGAGTTTAATCTAATTTGTAGTATGATAAGTTATGTTTGAAACAGAAATGGTAAAAATGAGTTACAATAAAATTGCTGCGTCTTATTATTCACATAGAGATTTAAACAAATTTAATGGTGAATTAGATAAGTTTATTGATCTTTTATCTGAGAATGGACGTGTTTTAGATGTTGGATGCGGTGCTGGAATACCCACAGGAAAATATTTAGTAAGTAGAGGGTTAAAAGTGACTGGTATAGATATTTCAGATACAATGCTTGAGATGGCTAGGAAAAATGTACCAGAAGCCGATTTTATTAATAAAGATATGAATAACCTTGATTTTAAAAAAAATTCATTTGATGGCATTATTTCTGTTTATGCCTTATTTCATGTTCCAAAAAATAATCACCCGAATATTTTCAAACAATTTTTTAAAATCCTAAAACCTGATGGAATTTTGCTAATTAATACAGGAACTTCTGAATCTGAAGGAGTAAGTAAATTTTTTGGGGAACCTATGTTTTGGAGCAATTATGATCCTAAGAAGACATTGGAAATTGTTAAATCAGTTGGATTTTCAATATTATTTGAAGGTGTTCTTGTTAGAGGTGGCGAATTTCAATATTGGATATTTGCTAAAAAACTATAAGATTTAAAAAAATCTAATTTAATTATATAAAATTTACTTTCTAATGGATCTGAAAATTTTCTTTGTTTTAATTCTTCAGATTGTTTTTTCTCTTGTCTATTTGAATATTTAATAGATTATCTTAAAATATCTCATGTGAGTCACTTTCAATATAAATAACATTTAAGGGTTTTTAGGTTGAAATTAAAAATATATATATTTTTCCCAAAATAACTCATTAATAGAATAGTCATGAATTATGCTGAATTTAAAAAGTATTTGAAAAAAAGAAAAGTTGACGGTCAAATCATTACAAAATTTATTGAACAAATTAAGAATTATGAAAAATTTCTCTCTAAAGAAAACCTAACCCTCGAAATAAGTTTACCTGAAAAGATTCTGGAATATTCTGAATATCTCGTCTCGCTGGATGGAGAATTTGTTTTAGATTTCCTAAGAGCAATAATGTACTATGCTAATTTTTCTAAAAGATATGAATTTATTACTAAAGTAATAGATATTAGTGAATCTTATAACGCAATGGATAACTTGTACTCGAGAGTAGCAGAATTTTATGGGGAACCTTTAAGGGATGAAATATTTGAAGATTTAATTATTCCCCCACTTGGTATTCATCCTGAAAAGAAACCAGAATTTACAAAGGTTATTTTAAAAAGACTGGGAAAAAAAATTGGGAAGGCCAAAATTGTTGATCTTCTTTCACCATGCCTTCATGGACGACCTCCAGATGATATTGAGGGTGATAAAAAACTCCTAAAAGAAGTAGGGATAGATAGTTTTTTAGAGAAGAAACATCAAGATCTAATAGCAAGACTTGAGAAACATAGAGAAGAAGGTACTTTAGAATTTGCACAGAAGATAGACGATGAAATTATCCAATATGTAAAAGAAAATCAGATGATTGCTGAAGGGATTAGAGATGGAAATATCATATACGTGTCAAAACTTCCTTACCAAATGAGGAAGTTTTTAGATGCTAAAGAGGATAGAATGAAGAAATTTTTTATTTGTTATTGTCCTTGGATAAGAGGAGCAATAAAAAATGGTACCGAAAAAGAAATTACCGACGATTTCTGTCATTGTAGCGCGGGTTGGTATAAGCTTTATTGGGATCAACTTTTCGAGCAATCCATTAAAGTTGAGCCGGTACTGACCGCATTAAATGGTGCTCTAGAATGTAAATTCGTAATTCATATCCCTAAAAGTATACTTAATATGAATAAGTGAATACTACTTCTGCTATTAAATATTTATTCCTTCCCTAATTCTTTCCTTTAATTCTGCAAATGCTTTTTTCCAGGCGTTTTCAAAGAAATTGCGAGCTTCTTGCCATTCTTGGGTCTTTCTCCAGCTTGTATGGAAAAAGTGCATAATTGTGTTATTCTGGTTAGAATCGCTAGCAGAAAAAAATACTATAACATGGGTTAACGGATCAGCAGAATTCATAAAGGATTTGAATTGTACAGGTCCCTTCCAATCAAATGAAATAAATTTATTAGGCTCAACTCCAGTAACTTTACAACCGATCGTACTGTTATCTTTGGGATTGCTAGGGTCCCAAAAAAGCTCATATTTTCCTCTAATTTTTGGTTCTACATCTGCCTTCTCAGTTAACCAAGATTCTAATAAATTATTTTCTGTAAACATCTTAAAAGCTATATGTACATCACAATTTAGTTCTTCTTTAATCATAATGATATTTTCGATATTTATCACCTATCTATTATAAATTGCATGTTTTCATCTTTGTTAATAGTCTATATTAATCTTAATAGTTAAAATATTTATTATATATTAGATTGATAGTCCATTAGTAATCTAAAAATCATTCTATTTACATTTTTAATTAAATTTTAAGTGTCAGTTCTTATGAGTAATCAAGATTTAATTTTGTATGAAATAAAAGGACGTATTGCTACGATTACAATTAATAGGCCTGATAAGGCTAACTCTTGTAATGTTGCGATGTTGAAAAAGATTCATGAGAGTGTAGTTGATGCTGATAAAAATGAGAAAGTTAAGTGCATATTAATTAGGAGTACTGGGGATAAGTTCTTTTCTGCGGGATATGACCTAAAAGAAATTCAAGGGTCTCCTGAAAATGCTAAAATGATCCAAGAATGGGGAAGAAAAGTAAATGAAACCATTGTTCTATTAAAGAAGCCTGTGATTGTCCAAGTTCAAGGTATTGCAGTTGGCTTTGGAGTGTTAATAACTTTGGCGTCAGACTTGCGAGTGTTTGCGGATAGACCTAAGGAAGAGTTGTACTTAAGGCTTCCGGAAATAGCTATATCTGCCTTTCCGCAAACAGGAGCTACCTTCCTTCCTTTAATAGCATTTGGATTAACTTACGCAAAAAATCTTCTATTCACTACTGATAAAGTAGGGATACAAGAATTGCAAAATATTAATTTTCCAACCCGGGTGTTTCCACCAGATAAACTTGAAGAAGAAACTCTTACTTTTGTAAAGCAATTAACTAAATATCAAACAGAATTCTTATTCTTTATAAAATCAATGTTAGCAATCATGAATAAAAGATATGTCAAATCCTTTTTCGATTTAGAAGATGAATGCGGGAAAGTTGCTTACGATATAGAAAAAAAATCCATGAAGGAACTTGATGACTTTATAAAAGGTTTACATGAAAAATATACTTAATCTATTTTTAGAGTAATTAATAAAATTTTATTTTTTTTATCAGATTCAGCTGGTATTTATAGATTTTGCTAAAAAGTAAGCAGATACAAAAAATAATAAAGTAATAAATGAAAGAAACCAAAAAGCTGTGAAAAATATATTTATAACCATGATACCTAAGACAACAGGTATTGCTGTAAGAATTAAAATGTCCTTACGCTCAATTGGTTTACGATCAGCCCATATTAGGAGAAGTGTCCATCCTAACATTAAAAAAGCTCCAGTGCCGGTTTGATATTTATAAGAGAGATCTGTGCTTATATTCGGCATTATAAGTGAAAATTCAAATATTATAGACATAACCATGTCAAGAAAAACCAAGAAATCCAAAATAGCTCCATACCAATACACCAATCTTATGAATACAATTTTTTTATCCATATTTTATTTCTGTGATTTTGATTAAATATTATGAAATCAAATATTTGATGATTCAAGAAATATTTTATTTTATAGCTCACCTTCGATACTTTTTATGATGAAAATATTTAAATATGAAGGGGATATATATTCTCATATGGGAATATTCTCAAATGAGAATATTAAAATTTTAAAAAATTAAGATTAGGATGTTTGAAAACTCAGAAAATGCATTAACTCATAAGCAATTTGTATTACTTGGTCTAGTTGCAGAATTTCCTAGCTATGCTTATAACATAAATCAAAGAATAGAAGAGAGAGGCATGAGAGCCTGGACCGCAATTGGAAAGTCTTCAATTTACAGGATTATAGGTGAATTGGAATATGCTGAATTTGTAGATTTTTATGAAGAAGAGAGGGATAGTAGAGTTCGAAAGGTTTACACAATAACTGATCTCGGATTTAAAGTGTTAAAGAAAAAGGTTTTTAATGTTATATCTGAATTTATGGGGAAAAAAGATGAGGATTTCTATGTTGCCTTTTCAATGCTTCCATTATTATCACAAGAAGAACAAATCAAGGCAATTAATCATTCATTAGACAAAATAAAGAAACATAAAAAAGGATTAGAAAGGATGTTAGAGCAGAATTCTCATACACCGTTGAATGTTAGAGGTCTTTTTGAACATCCTATTAGGATATTAGGAACTGATATTGAATTTTTAGAATGGGTCCTGGAAGAAATTAAGAAAGGAGGAGGTCAAATTGACCCAAAATCATATGGTAAATAACTTTATTCATAAAGTCGGCTCTCATTGTGAATCTTCCGCAATGAGAGATATGTTTGAATTTTACGGATTTCCCATGTCGGAACCTATGGCATTTGGACTTGATGGAACAATGGGATTTGCATATTTTGATAGTTCCACTAGAACAGCTGGATCAGAACCCTCAGATATGATTTTTTTTATTGGAGGAAAACAAGATACGATTACACCAAATTCATTAGCCTGTCGGCTTTTAGGTATTACCCTAAGAAAACAGTCGTTTACAAGTGCAGATAAAGCATGGAAGGAATCCAAAAAGTTTCTCTCGCAAGATATTCCATTATTAATTCAAGTTGATTTGGGCTTCTTGACTTATTTTGATGAAGAGGAAGATTTACATTTTGGAGGGCATGCAATTACTCTTGCGGGATACGATGAAGAAAAAGGTATTGCGTATGTAGGAGATACCGAATTTAAAGGCTTTCAAGAAGTATTAATTGAAGATTTGAAAAAAGCACGAAATTCTAAACATGGCCCAAAATTTTTGCACCCAAACAATACCCAATATTCAATGCAACGTCGTGTGGACGGAAAACATCCTCCATTTGCTGCGGGAGTAAAGTTAGCAATCCAAAAAGTTGTAAATCATATGTTAAGACCATCAATGAATAACATTGGAATTCAAGGATTCAAACGGTTCGCAAATGCAATATTAAACTGGAATGAGACACTAAAGGGTCAAGTTATTAACCCTTATAATGGAAAAGAAGAGTCATCTGCTAGATTAACCTTTGAATTAATACATGGTTATATTGAAACGTGGGGGACTGGGGGTGCAAGTTTTCGAAATTTGTATAAATCCTTTCTCGAAGAACTCTTAGATCACCCGGAGTTAAAAGAGGGTCAAAGAACATGGAAAACTGATGAATTGAACATTTTAAAGGCCTCTATTCCACATATATCGGCATCTGCCCAAAAATGGACATTATTAGCAGAAACTTTAAAGAATGCTGCTGATGAATACAAAAGCGAATGTTTAAAGTATGTAAATCTTGATGAATTACATAATCTTACTTTAGAAATGTTATCAGAAGAGGAACAACTCTTTAAGAAATTATCTAAAATTAAAATTTAATTTATGGAGGTCAAATAACAGTGAAAAAATGGAAATCATATTTGAACTCAGATCCAATTGATTGGTTATTAGAAGAAAATAATCCTTCAGTTCGATACTTTACGCTAACAGATATTTTAGATAAGGATCAGAACGATGATGAGGTTAAAGAAGCACAAGAAAAAATTATGGCTGAGGGTATTGTTCCCAAAATTTTAAACAAGCAAAAAACTGGGGGATATTGGGAAACTGCTGAAAATTTTTACATTAGAACTAAATATAAAGGAACAGTATGGCAATTCATAGTATTATCTGAACTTCATGCTGATGGAAACAATGAAAAGATTCAAAACACTTGTGAATTTATCCTTCAGAACTCTCAAGATAAGTTAAGTGGAGCTTTTGCCTCTAGTAGTGGAGAAAATGGCGGTGATCATAATCATGTTATTGCTTGTTTAACAGGTAATATGCTTTGGGGTCTGATTAGATTTGGATATTTGGAAGATTATAGAATTCAAAAAGGAATAGATTGGATTGTTAAATCTCAACGTTTCGATGATGGTGTAACAAAAGCTCCAGAAGGATGGCCTTATAATGTAGGTTCTAAGAATGGGGAAGCTTGTTGGGGAACACACACATGTCATATGGCAGTTGTAAAAAATTTAAAGGCACTCGCAGAAATTCCTCCAAGCAAAAGATCAGATGGGGTAAAAGATATTATTAATAAAGCTGCTGAATACATGCTTAATCATCATGTTTATAAGCAAAGTCATAATTTGGATGCTGTTGCGAAGCAGGAATGGGTTCAATTTGGTTTTCCTTTATTTTGGAAAATCGACGCTTTAGAAGTTTTAGATATCTTAACAAAAATAGGATTTAAAGATGATAGAATGAAAGAAGCCATTGATTTAATTGTATCTAAGCAAAATGAGAATAGTCGATGGATATTAGAGAAATCTTTTAATGGACGAATGCAAGCAAATATCGAACAAAAAGGAAAGGAAAGTAAATGGATTACACTTTTTGCCTTAAGAGTTTTAAAACGATTTTATAGTTGAAATAAATTTTTAAAAACAAAAGTATAAGTGGAGATAAAATGGTTGATAATAATTTAGCAGCGCCTTGCGGTATATTTTGCGGTGCTTGCAGGCAATACCTCCTCTGGAAAAAAAACTTATTAGAAGAAAGAGGGTATAAAATAGGTTGTAAAGGGTGTCGAATAAGGAATAAAAATTGTGTTTTTATAAGAAAAGATTGTTCTGCATTAAGAAAAAAAGAATTAGAATTTTGTTATGAATGTGATAGCTTTCCTTGTCAAAAGCTACAAAAAATGGATAATCTTTATCAAGAAAGGTATTCTGTCAATATGGTTAATAATTTAAAAAGGATTGAAGAAATTGGAGTCGAATTGTGGCTCCAAGAGCAAGAAAAACTCTATTCATGCCCAAAATGTAAGGGCGAAATTTGCATTCATGATGCGGAATGCTATGATTGCGGTAATAAAATTAATCCAAATATAAAGTAGAAGGGAAAAAAATGGTTAGATTAGTAATAGATGATTTTAAACATATGGCCGGTGCAAATTGCCAGACTTCAAGTTTAAGAAAATTACTTGCGTATTATGGCATTGAGCTTTCCGAACCAATGATAATTGGATTGTGTTCGGGGTTGGGTTTTTTCTATTTTTACATGAAAAGAATGCCCTTTCCAATGGTGTTAGGATTGGCAGTTAAGAAAACCGAGGTTTTTGAAAGAGTTTTAAGCATCCTGGGAGGAAGTGTAAAAGTTACAGAAACAGCATCTGAAAATGCTGCCCATAATAATTTAATTGCATTATTAGAGAAAGGTCAACCCGCTATAACATTTGTTGATTTTGCATACTTACCTTTCTTTTTTGCAGAGGGCACTCCCATCCCTAATGAACAATCGGGTCATTTTGGTGCCCATACATTTGTAACATATGGAATTGATGAGGAAAAAAATGAAGCTTATATCTCCGATCGATATGCTAATCCTCATATAATGTCCTATGAGCAATTAAAGGCAGCAAGGGGTAGCAAATACGCACCTTTTCCAGCCAAGAATAAATTAGTTGAGTTAAGCTTACCAAAAAAAGTTAAGAATTTAAAAGAAATTATTCACACTGCTATAAAGGCTAATGTGAATTATATGTACGATCCTCCAATCCGTAATATGGGATTGACTGGTTTTGAGAAATGGAGAAAGATGCTTCCGACTTGGGCTACCGACTTTAACGATGATAATCTATTGTTTGGTCTAATTTCTGTGTTTATTTACATGGAGACCGGAGGGACTGGTGGTGCAATGTTTCGAATTTTATATCGGGATTTCTTAAAAGAAGCAGGAAATTTATTGAATAATAATGGGCTTCTTAAAGCTTCAGATATGTTTGATGAAATTGTTTATAAAATTCGAGAATTAGAAACTATAATCTTGCCGGATGACCTTCCTAACCTTGGAAAATTAAGAGAATTATTCCTAAAAAGTAATGAGATTACGGAAAAAGGAGCAAGCGATTATCAAAAGCAATTGAAAAAGCTTGATGATGAATTTGAAAAGGTTACAAATGGAGCCAAAAAGGAAATAGATTCATGGAGAGCCCGTATCCCCCATATAGATAAGGGAATTCATGAATGGGCAGAATTAGAAACTAATGCATGGGAAACAATAAAAAAATCAATATAAGAAGAGAAAATGTGTTAAGATGTCACTAGATATTTTGAAAGAATTGGATGTTGAAAAAATGCGAGAGTTCTTTCTTAAATATACAAGGAAAGCATTTGAAATGCTTCCTAAGATGGAAAGCCCATGTATTTTAGATATAGGTTGTGGGTCCGGCACCCCAACAATCGAATTAGCAAGGCTTAGCAATGGAGAAATTACTGGAATCGATATTGATCAAGCTGCTTTAGATAAATTTAAATTGAAAATCGAAAAAGAAGATCTCTCAAGTCGAATAAAAATACTCAATCGTTCTGTATATAATACAGAATTCTCAGCTGAGAGTTTTAATCTTATTTGGGATGAAGGAGTATTACACATCCTTAATATCAAGAAGAGTTTAGTGGAATGTAATCGAGTTTTGAAACTAAATGGGTTTTTGGTATTAGGGGAAGGAATAAAATGGATTAATAATAACTTAGAAATCTTTCCCAAATGCGGTTTTAATCTCATAAATAAGTTTTTATTACCAGAGGAATGTTGGTGGAAAGAATATTATCTGCCAATGGAAAAAAAGATCAAGGATTTACGTTCTAAATTTAAAAAGTCTAAAGAACTTGAAAATTTGAGACCATATGAAAGTGAAATTAACATGGTTAAGAAAAAACCTAAAGAATTTGATTGTGCATTCTACATTTTTCAAAAAGTAAACTAAAAAAAGTGATGAGTTAGAATATGGATGAGATAAAAGTTGTTGGAGCAAGAATCCATAATTTGAAAAACATAAATGTTAATATCCCGAAGGGAAAGATGATTCTTATTACGGGAGTCTCAGGCTCAGGCAAATCAAGCTTGGCATTTGATATCATATTTGATGAAGGGATGAATCGATATCTTCAATCTATCGGCTTTCCACCTAAGTTTGAAGATGAGAAGCCTTTTGATTTAATTGAAGGTCTAAGTCCCACGATAGCAGTGGAGCAACGAACTACACGTGTATTTAATCCACGCTCTACTGTTGGAACTAAAACAGGAATTTACGGTTTACTCAGAATGCTTTATGCTACTGAAGGTATATTGATATGCCCTATTTGCAAGGAACCAGTTAATAATAATCTAGAGTGTGATTTGTGTGGGATGGTCGTAGAAAGGAAGCAAATTAAACATTTTTCATTTAATGAACCCTCTGGTATGTGCTTATCTTGTAAAGGTAGGGGGTATACTATGCATATTACGGAGGATCTAATCGTTCAAGATAATAATAGAAACTTAATTCAAATAACAAAAGCAGGTTCAGCTGTTTTTGCTGATCAAATTCGCTTTGTTGAACAATTACCAAGATTTTATGATTTTAACATGAAGACACCATATAAAGACTTACCAGATAATATAAAACAAGTGTTTCTATATGGTAGTGGTAAAAAATTACCTTTTGAGTGGGATTCGAAAACATTTACAGGAATTTTAGAAAGAGTGTTTGAAGGAATTATTCCCCATGTAAAGCGTGCTCTCGCAGAGTCAAAAAGTGCATATAGAAGGCATAAGATTCATGAAAATTTCATGTCAATGAAAAAATGTGAAGAATGTGATGGATATCGAATAAATGAACAAGCTAGAGAGGTCAAAATCGCAGGAAAACATGTTGGTGAGCTAGCTATGATGACTATGGATGAATTGTTAGTATTTTTGGAAAGCTTAAATGAAGAATATGTGAGAAGTCCACAAGGTGGATCAATGTTAGATAGTTTATTAGAGGGTTTAAAACGTATGATTAATGTTGGTCTATCATACTTACATTTAAATCGTTCTTTACCTACATTAAGTGGTGGTGAACTTCAACGATTATCTCTTATGACTCATTTAGATGCTGGTCTTGATTCTCTTGTTTATATATTAGATGAACCCAGCATGAGTTTACATGAAAAAGAGAAGGAATCATTAATTGATATATTAAAACAATTGAAAGATTTAGGAAATACGGTAATAATTGTTGAGCATGATAAACGTTTTATAGATATTGCTGATGAAATAATAGATATTGGTCCAGGAGCGGGTGTGAATGGGGGTGAGATAGTGTATCAAGGATCGATTGATGGAATAATAGAAGTAGAAGATTCATATACGGGTCAATTTTTAGCTGGCAATATTAAATTACCTGAAAAACCCATTGAGGAACGCAAGATTATTAGTACAAACACGAAATTTCTTACAATTAGAAATGTACAAACTAATAACCTAAAAAATATTACAGTTAAAATTCCATTGGGAATGATGGTAGGAATTGCTGGGGTTTCAGGGTCTGGGAAAAGTTCTCTAATATTGGATACTCTAGTACCACTGATAAAGCCATTTTTCAAAAGAGGTGCTGAAATAAAACAAGTGAAAAAGGATAATGATAATGAAAACGAGGAAAATGATAAAGACCTTTTAGAATATTCTGGAATTATAGAAGGATGGGAAAATGTAGATGAAGTCATTGTTGTCAACCAAAAGCCAATTTCTAGGGTAAGAACCTCAACACCTTGCTCTTTTATTGGGATTTGGGAAAAAATTAGAAATTTATTTGCTAAAACTCCTGAGGCAAAAAAGAGAACATATAAAGCGGGGCATTTTTCTTATAATTCTGATAATGGAAGATGTCCAGCTTGCAGAGGTAATGGTGTTCAAGATTTACAAATATCATTTCTTAGTAGCTTCACAATCCCATGTAAGGAATGTAAAGGTATGAGATATAAGCCAGAAATCTTAGAAGTTAAATATAAAGAAAAGACGATATCAGAGGTATTGGACATGACAGTAAGTGAGGCATTAGAACTTTTTAAATCCCAAACAAATATTTCCACTGTTTTAAAAATCCTTGATAGGATTGGTATGGGTTATATCACACTTGGACAACCAGCTCCGACATTAAGTGGAGGTGAGGCTCAGCGTATCAAACTAGCGAAAGAATTAGGGAAAGCACGTAAAGGTAATTCATTGTATATATTAGATGAACCTACAGTTGGTTTATCATTCTATGATGCTGTAAAGTTAATGGAATTACTCGAACAACTTGTTAATGAAGGAAATAGTGTCATTATAATAGAGCATGATCCTCAAATCCTTGCTTATACTGACTATATCATTGAATTAGGACCTGAAGGAGGGCCAAAAGGTGGAAAAGTTATTGCTAAAGGTAATCCAGAAGAAATAAGAAAATCTAAAGAATCTATAACAGCTGCTTATCTAAGCATAAGTTAGACATATCATTCTTTTTTACAAATCTGTTCAATAATGCGCCTTAAGCCCAATTTGATTTAACAATTGAGATAATAATTTAAAAAGCCTCTAATATATAATAGAATAACACAAATTGTTCTTAATCTGTGAATATTATATGAAATCTAAAAGATTTATATTATTTATTTTAATTTTTTCTTGTCTATCCACAAAGATCAGTATTACTAACGGTGTTAGTACCCAATCCTCTAATCCTGTTCCTCAATCCTGTACAATATTTACAGCTACAGTAGGAGATAAGGTACTTTTTGGAAATAGTGAAGATTACGATATGGAAGGAGTATATATATGGCTTATTCCAAGTCAGGAAATTGACCCAGGAACCCCTGAGGGAAAACAGCTTATGCATGGAGCGATATTTTTTGGATTTTATAATAACTATTTTATAGGTGATGGAATATCGCAGGGTGGGATGAATGATCAAGGGTTATGTTATGATGGAAATGGATTGCCAATCGCTCCCCTGAATGACCACCCTGAGCGAGAAGACACATACCCAGAAATACACATCGGGTTTCAATGGCTATGGGAATTGAGTACTGTTGAGGATGCTATTGAATTTTACGAAACCTACTATCTTGGTGGAGCAATTGCATGTCAGATTCACTATGCTGATGCTACAGGGGATGCTGTAGTTGTAAGTGCAGGAGTTGATGAAGAATTCGCATATACGCGTATAAATGATTCAAATTATTTGGTTTCAACTAATTTTAACTTAGCAAATCCATCAAATGGATGGTATCCTTGCGAGCGCTATGATACAGCATGTTCTATACTTGATGATATTAACTCCGAAGAGGATCTCACTATTGACATTTGTCGGGATGTTTTAAATTCTGTAGCTATGTATCAAACCTGGTATAGCAATATTTTCGATCCTGTTAATCGTGATGTTTATCTTTATTATCATCACGATTTTACTAAAGTTGTTAAACTGAATTTAGATGATGAATTAGCCAAGATTGTCCCTGGGGCTCCTGAAGTTCAATATTTCGGATTTACACATGGTAGAATCTATCCCAGTGGGAATGAAAGTGGAATTATTGGTAAAATGATTCCAATTGCTGACTTATTTAAACCCGAGCCAATTTACAGAATCATTATCGATGAAGAGACCATCTTAATAATCTCTTTGGTCGCAATTGGAATTGTTGGTGCAAGTTCATTAATAGTCTGGGTATTTGTTGATGAAAAAAAGAAAGCGCGTGATAAAAGAAAGTGAAACTCTAAGTATATCTATTCTTAACTTTTTTTTATTTCCTTTTATAAAAATTAAATTAAATGTTGTGATAAAATATGCAAAATCTAAATAAGAAAGAATTTGAACCTGAAAGCCTTATTAATAAAGCAATAGAAGATCCTAACATATTAGCTGAATTGATAAATAATCTTGTAGCTAAAGATGAAACTATTCGATATAATAGCCATAAAGTCTTATTAATTATAAGCCAGAATAAACCTAAAGTTCTTTATCCCTATTGGGATTTTTTTTCTGATTTGTTAAAAAGTCAAAACAATTTTCATAAAGTCATTGGAATTCAAATTCTCGCAAACCTTGCCAAAATTGACACTAAAAACAAGTTTGAAGATATTTTTAATATTTATTGTAATTTACTTGACGCTAAAAGTGTAATGACAGCTGGTCATCTAGCAGCGAATTTAGGCATTATTGCTAAAGTAAAACCGAACCTGAGAGATAAGTTAACTAACGTATTATTAAACATAGACAAGACACATCACGAATTAGGCCGCAAGGATTTAATAAAAGCATATATTATTGAATCTTTCTATGAATACTTTAATGAAATCGAAGATAAGGGAGAAGTAATTGAATTTGTAAAAGCTCAATTAGATAGTAAAAGTCCTAAAACTAGAAAAGCAGCTGAAAAATTTCTTAAAAAATATAACTAAACTTTATTTTTGAATAAATATTCATTTGTCGCATCACTGCGACAATCTTGTGACAACATTTAAATAGTCAAATTTATTTTATTATATTAAAATTATATGCTGTAATTAATCAATAGATGTTAAAGTAGTTCCTGGATTTAACAATAATTCAATTCTTATTAATAATTCAATATTTTAAGTTTCTATTGTGAAGAATTAGCATATAAGTTTGATATAATAATTCGTGGAGGAATAAATTATGGAAGAATTGAAATTTAATAGGGCTATTATTTTAGATAATGGAACAGGAATTTCTAAAAATGGTTATGGAGGAGAAGATCAACCGCGCTCGGTTTTTCCTACCATGATTGGAACCCCAAAATATGGAACTGTGATGCCTGATGTAAAACACTTTTCTAGAGAATATTATATTGGAGAAGAGGCAATGGAACTTAGAGGACTTTTGAATCTTAAATTTCCGATCGAACATGGTATTGTAGAAGATTGGCCTGCTATGGAAAAATTATGGCACTATACATATTATACTGACCTAAGAATTGATCCTTCAGAACATCCTATACTCCTTACAGAAGCACCATTGAATCCACGCCAGAATAGAGAAAAAATAGCTGAAATCATGTTTGAGACATTTAATGTACCTGCATTGTACATTGCAATGCAAGCGGTGTTATCTTTATATGCTTCAGGAAGAACAACAGGAACCGTGATAGATATTGGCGATGGAATGTCTCATATTGTTCCAATTTATGAAGGATTTGCATTAAGCCATGCTATACAAAGAATAGATCTAGCCGGAAGAGACATAACAAAATATTTGAAAAGGTTGTTAAGACAAAAAGGTTACTCATTTACCTCAAGTGCTGAGACTGAAATTGTAAGAGATATTAAAGAAAAGCTATGTTACGTGGCAATAGATCCAGAAAAGGAATTACTACTCTCTAAGAAAGTTGCTGGAATGGAAAAATTATATATGCTCCCGGATGGAGAAACAGTTAGTTTAGGAATAGAGAGATTTTTAGCTCCTGAATGTTTTTTCAACCCATCAGTGATAGGGAAAGAGTTAGATCCAATTGATGATCTTATTGTAAGCGCTATATCTGAATGTGATGTTGACCTTCGAAGAGATCTTTATAGCAATATCGTATTATCTGGTGGTTCTACTATGTTTCCAGGTATTAAGGAAAGGTTAACAAAAGAAATAAAGGAAATGATTTCTGAATCCGTGGAAGTAAGAATTGTTAGTCCCCCAGAACGTATGTATTCAGTATGGATTGGAGGTTCAATTTTGGGCTCATTAAAGACATTTCATAGGATGTGGATTACGCGACGTGAATATAAAGAATTTGGCCCTACAATAATACACAGGTGTTTTTAATGATATGGTTCAATATTTTTAATTTTTATTTTATTTTATTTTAAAAAAGGAGGTTAAGTAGAATTGGAAAAAATTATCAACAGATTAGATAAATTTCTTACACCTGAATCTAGAATAATCTCAACGATCATTGTTGAAGAGAAGAAAAAAATTTGTTATTCATCTGATAATTGGGATATTACTGATGATATAGAAGAAATTAATTCTTTATGGGATTCAAAAAAACTCGGAGAACTTTTTATTGATAATATTAAATACAAAATTATACAAGTCTCATCTGAAAGACTTGTTGCTATGAATTTAGAGAAAAAGGGTAGTATCATTGGATTTAAGGATGATGAGAGGAGAATTATCTCTAGAATAGAACCTGGAGAAACTTTATTCTTAGGTTTAAGGGATGCTTCAAGAACTTTAGGAGAGCTACGTAAAAAAGACCCTTATTTAGATCCGCATACAATTCTAGGCAAAATTAAAGAGATTAAATGGGCTACTCCAAAAGTCTTACTCAATGACACTCAAAACTTACAAAGATTAGGTTTATTGAAGGTTGGTTTAACACTTGAGGAGGCAAAAGTGTATTTGACTTTACTTCAAATTGGTGAAAAGGGAGAAAAGGTCGGAAATCTTAATAAACAACTGAAGATTAAGAGAACGACAATATATCGAATCATTGAACGCTTAATTAATAAAAGATGGGTTGATAAAGTCATGGAACGCCCAACAGGGACGACGATTTATGTTGCTAGACCCCTTAATGAGGTTATTGATAATATTATTAAAGAAAGGGAAGACGAGTTAAAGATTCTTAAATCTTTTAGATATATTATGGGGGAAAGCTCGGAGAATGGTTGGATTGATGTTTCAAAAGAGTATAACACTTTAGGGCTAATTGGAGTGGATAAAGATTGTGGACTTATTATATTTGAATATGATAAAGCTGTGAAAGAAGATATTGTCATTCAAGCAGCTTTACAACTATCATATGAGAAACTAAAAGGGCAATTACAGCCTGATTCTGAAAAAGAAGAATTTACAAATACGGATTTGAAAGATATCAAAATCACTCAAATTACAATTGATAATTATTTTGGGGCAAATATGTATTTAAAATTTAAGGAGGGTTCTAAAACAGCAAATAACATCGGAACCGATTGGATTGTAGCGGCGAAGCACCTTGCAGTGCCTATAGAAGATAAAATTTATGTAATTTGGGGTTCAGAAGAAAAATTTCCAATATTATTGAGTATAATTTTAAAACTAAGATAATTTAAAAAGAAATATCTTAAAAATAAGGAATTTCGGGGTGCTTCTTTGCCTCCTCATAAATAGGGCCTTTAGCAATGAAACCAAGTGCTAAACCACTACCTCTTCCAACTAATAAATTGTCATTAATTTTAACTTTAAAAGCTATTGAAGTCTTTTGCGGAACTTTTATAATTCCTCTCTTGTAGATTTTAATCCAACAGAAATTTTTTTCTTTTATTTTAATTATCTCTCCTTCTTCCAATTGGTGATTTATTAATTCAGGGAATACTTTTAACATTTTCCCAATTGGACTATTTCTTATAAGACGATTTGAACTTAATCCAAAACCACCTGAACGTTTACTTCCAGACATTAAGATGCCTTTTTTGTCTTCATTAAATTTATACTCAAGATAAGCTTCTTCTGGTATTATTATTTTACCATCTTCCCCTACTTTTGACCATCCAAATATATATTTTCCACCTTTTACAAGTTGAGGCATATAACCCTCCTTTTCTATTTTTCTCTGATGATATTATTATAGAAATTCAATATTATCCTTTCACGATCGATAGCTATTTTTTTAGAAATATCTAAATACATTTGGTTTCTCAATTTCATTATTTTATTCTCTAAATGTTTAATAACTTGATCAACTCCACCTTTACTTTTAACTGTAAATGCTATCGTTCGATATAAACCAATAGCCCCAAGGGCATCTAATTTATCTACATCCGACAAAATTTTTGCTTCCAGAGTTTTAGGCTCAATTTCGTTTGAAAAAGAATGGGCTCTTATACTGTGAACGATATTCGCAATATCCTCTTTAGAAAGATTAAAATCTGTAGAAGTTAAAAAGTTAATAGCTAGTTCTGCTGAAATTTCAGCATGATTTCTTTTATTAGTGTCCGAAATTTCTTTATTTCTTCCAATATCATGAAGCAATGCCGCTATTTTTAGTATTTTAATATCAGCATCTAATTGTTTTCCTATTTTAAGAGATAAATCATATACTCTTTCAACATGAGGAAATCCATGAATACCATCAGATTCGGAGTTTTCTATCGCAAACTTACGAATTTTTGTCAACATATTATATTTTACCATCAAGAGTTAAAATTTAATATTTCTATTGTTAATTCTAGAATTACTTTCTGTTAATTTGTTTTTGAAATAATAAATTTTTAAAAAAAAAGAACAAAAAAGAGTTAATTAAAAATTAATAGTTTTTGAGGGGTTTAAACTTCTTCTCCCCTTCTTTTTGCTTCAATATCTTTCAATTCTTTCCTTTGAACCTTACCAACTAAGGTTTCTGGAAGTTCTTTTCTAAATTCAATGAATTTTGGAACTTTATATGCAGCAACATTTTGTCTGCAGAATTCCTTAATTTCACTTTTAATTTCTTCACTTTCTTGATATCCATCTTTTAATACAACATATGCTTTTACTTTTTCGCTGCCGCGGAGATCTGGGTCGGGAATTCCTATAATAGCAACATTTTCTATTGCTTCAAATTCAAACAAAACATCCTCAAGTTCTCGAGGGTAAACTTTAAAACCACTTACATTTATCATATCTTTCTTTCGATCAACAATGTAAAAATAACCATCCTCGTCCATTTTTCCGATATCTCCTGTCAGTACCCACTCACCTTTCAATTGATTAGCTGTTTCCTCTGGCTTATTCCAATAACCTTTCATTACTTGCGGTCCTTTTATCATTATCTCTCCTGCCTCTCCAAGAGGAACTATTTTCGTATAATCCTCAATATCGACTAGTTTTACTTCAGTATCAGGTATTGGCATTCCCACAGAACCGATCTTTCTTTCTCCAGCTATAGGATTACTGTGGGTTACTGGCGAAGTTTCTGTCATTCCGTATCCTTCTATTACTTTTCCACCAGTTCTTTCTTCAAATTCCTTAAGAACTTCAGGAGGCATTGGAGCAGCACCTGTATTGCAGACTCTTATAGATTTAAGATCTTTAGCATAATCTTCTAAATCATCTCTTTCTAATAAGCGCATATACATTGTTGGAACTCCTGGAAACATCGAAGGTTGTGTTGCTTTAATTACTTCAAATAACGATTTTTGATCACGAGGATCAGGATTTAAAGCTATTGTTGAAGCATTATAAATATGTATGTTCATACAAACTGTTTGTCCATAGATATGGAAAAGTGGTAAGTTTGTTAAGATGGTTTCTTTCCCTCTGTTTGATTCTTCGCCGATCCAAGCAAGTGTTGCAAGACTATTTGAAACTAGATTATAATGGGTTAACATAGCGCCTTTAGGCACCCCAGTTGTGCCTCCTGTATATTGAAGACTAGCAACATCTTCTTTCGCGTTAGTTACAAATTTAGGAGGATCTGGTTTTGTATCTTCAATTAGATTGAGGAATTGCTTCGTTCCTGATATTTCAGCAGGATTTCGTGGAGCCATTGGAGAATAATCTAAGACATTTGTAATTATGACATGTCTTAAACGTGTTCTATCCCTAATCTTATTAATTTTATCTACTTGATTATCCCAAGCAATAATTATTTCTGCTCCAGAATCGTTTAATTGGTAAGCTAATTCATGTTCCGTATGGAGTGTGCTACAGCAAGTAACTACCCCCCCAGCTTTTAATATTCCATAGTAACTCATTATGAATTGCGGAAAATTAGGGATCATAATTGCCACAACGTCACCTTTCTTGACTCCTAAGTTAACAAGAGCAGTTGCTAATCTATCGGCTATATCTTTTAATTTTTTATAGTTGATTTTACTTTTCATAAACCATATTGCTGTACGACCACCAAATTCTTTTGTGGCATTATCTAAAAATTCATAGATATTTATTTCAGGATAATCTATGTGAGGAGGAACTCCCTCATCGTAATTCTTTAGCCAAGGTTTTGATGCGTATGGATTTTCTTCACTCATTTTTCATAAATACCTCAAATATTTAGTAATTCATATAAATTCAAATGATTCGATATTAAATAAAAATCTTTTGGAAATTAATTATATTACTCTTCTGTTAAGCTGTCCAAAGTAAGTATAGCGGATTCACATACATAATCGCATTCGTCATGAATTAGATTTTCTAAACTTGAAATGACTTCTGGTGTATTTAAACCAATTTTTCCTAACGCTTCAGTAGATCTCCATCTAACATCTGGGTGCTTATCATTTAAAGCATTTAACAATGATGGAACTGCGAATTTGGCATATATACCCATATTACCTAAAGAAAGTGCAGCCTCTCGACGTATAATATCCGATTTATCACTTAAGGCATTTTCAAGAGCTTTTATGGCATCTTCTGAACCTATTCCAATGCTTCCTAACGCCCTTGCAGCTTCTACTCCAATAAACTTTTTTCCACTTTTCAATTTTTCAATCATAAATGGGATAGCTTCTTTAGCATCTTTACCAATTCCACCAATAGCAGAAATAAGCAATATTTTACGTTTATAGTTAGCCTTAAAATGATATATCATAACCCTAAATGTAAAAATTAGGGAAAGAAATAAAGCTAAAATAAAGATGAAAATTTGCTCAAAAAGAAGCCAATATGGTACAGCTAAAAAGCTAATTATCCAATAAAGTATCCAAATCATTGGAATTTTCAGATTATCATCATATGATTTAATTAATACAGGAATTGAATCTTTTCCAATATTACGGAGCGCATCAGCAGCTTTTCCTCGGACAATTTCTTCCGTATCGTTTAATAATAAATGTAAATTGTCAAGAATTCTAGGATCTGATTTTTTAATTTCTCCTAAAGCTTCGATTGCTTCTTTTCTTACAATGGGGTTCTTATGATTTAAACTATCCAATAGAGTTGGTATTGATTCCTCGCCAAATTCTGCTAATGCTTTAACAACTCTATATCTTACTCTCCAATCTTTATCTCCAAGTGCAGAAATTAAACTTGGAATAGCTTTTGTATATCCTTTACCAATTTGACTTACCGCTTGCGCAGAAGCAGTTCTAACAGTCCAACTTAGATCTTTAAGGTTCTTCATCAAATGGGGAATTGCAGTATACGCTTCAGGTCCTATTTTTCCAAGAGCGCTAGCAACTTCTGTTCTTACTTCTTCGTTTTTATCATCTAAAGCTTTAATTAGACTATTTAACGATTCGGTTGTAGGATTTCTTATTTTACCTAAAGCGATTGCTGCTTCTTTACGTATTGACTCTTCTTTATTACTTAATAATTTAGATAGTTCTGATACGGCTTCCTTTGCGTTAATTCCAATCCTTCCTAAAGATCGGGCAACTTCACGACAAATACTCCAGTCCTCATCTCCACAACATTTTATCAGACTATTAACTGCCTCTTCACCACATTTTTCACCTAATTCACCTAGTACATATATTGAATTAAAACGGATTGATCTAATATCACTATTTAAGTAATCTATCACTTCTTTGATAACAGTTGGATCCTTTTCTATACGAGCTAAAATTAAATCAATTCTAGCGTCCCTCAATAATTTTTCTAATGAAGCAGACAAATTTTTAACCTCTTTATATTCCTAAATAAACTTTTTTAATTCGAGGTTCCTTTAGTAATTGTTCTTTAGTCCCTCTCATTTCAATTTTACCCTCTTCTAGAACATGGATAATTTCTCCTACTTGCATAGCTAATACAGCATCTTGTTCGACTAAAAGTGCTGTTGTTCCTTCTTTCTTGATTTTTGCAATGGCTTCGAATATGCTTGTCTTAATTTTAGGAGCTAAACCTAAAGATGGTTCATCCATTAGTAAAAGCTTCGGATTAGACATGAGAGAACGAGCGATTGCTAGCATTTGTTGTTCACCACCGCTTAAAGTTCCTGCTCGTTGCTTTCTCCTTTCTTTTAGGCGTGGAAATATTTCGAAAACGAATTCTAACAATTCTTTGATTTTTTTTTTATCCCTTAATGAATAGGCCCCCAGTTCAAGATTTTCTAAAACAGTCATATCATAAAACAACCTACGACGTTCTGGACAATGAGCTATGCCTTTTTTGGCAATTTTATATGCCTTTAAATCATCAATCCTCTCTCCGTTAAATTCAATTTTTCCACGATCGGGTTCCTCTAACCCTGAAATAACTCTTAGAAGAGTTGATTTACCCGCGCCATTGGGGCCTATTACAACATCAAGAGCTCCTTCTTCCACATTTAAATTTACTTCTTCAAGTGATTTGGCTTTTCCATAATAATGATAAACTTTTTTTATTTCAAGCAAATACCTCACCTTTACCTAGATATGCTTCTAATACAATTTTATTTTTTGCTACTTCTTGGGGAGTTCCATCCATAATAAATTTACCTTGGTGCATTGCTATTACCCTTGGTACAAGATGCATTAATTCTCGTAATACATGTCCCGTCATAAAAACTGTTACTCCATCATCATGTAATTTTATAATTAAATCTGTTATGACTTCTTGTTCTTCGTGAGAAAGACCGCTAAATGGTTCATCAAGAAGTAATAGTTGGGGATTCGTCCCAAGAGCTTTACCAATTTGGAGCTTCCTTAAATCACCATGAGGTAAAATAATTGGAGGGATTCTAGCTTTATCCACCAATCCTACTGATGCCAATATAGTACTGGCATATTCATCTATTCCATGACTCTTTGCCACTCTTTTACCTCTTGATGAAAGACAAGAAACAGAAATATTATCCAATAAAGTTAAAAATTTAAAAGATCTTACCAATTGGAAAGTACGTGCGACCCCTAAATTAACTATCTTATAGGGTGCCATGCCAGTAATGTCCTTTCCATCAAATCTAATAGTCCCTGAATTCGGTTTTTGGAACCCAGATATCAAATTAAAAACGGTGGTTTTTCCAGCTCCATTTGGTCCAATAAGGCCTAAAAATTCACCACGTTTAATTTCAAAACTAAAGTCATTAACAGCTGTTAAACCACCATACTTTTTCGTTAGATTTTTAACTTCTAAAATAACTCCCATTTTCAATTTCACTCTCACATATCTTATTTACTTTCCTAATACCAAGTCCCATATATCTTTAAGTCTCTCTAATACTGGTTTTAAAATCCCATGTTCAGCAAATCTAATTACTAAAATTAAAATTATCGCAAAAATAAATACTGAGACATCAGGCCATTCACTAAAAAGTTCAGCGGCAAACCAAAAGAAATAGGACCCTAATGCTGAACCCGAAATTGTTGCTATTCCTCCTAAAGATGCCATAACTATCGCATAAAATGAATAAAGGGGTTGAAATACTCCAGGATTTACTCCTCGATTATGCATAGCGAATAAACCACCAGCAATACCTGCAAAAAATGCACTTATCATAAATGCGATTAATTTATATTTTGTTAAATTGATTCCTGAAGCTTCTGCTCCTATATCATCATCCCGGATGGATTTAAAGACCGTTCCCATTTTTGATTTACCAATCCATATTAAGATTAAAAAAGAAGTTATCATCAAAATTAAATGTATATAGTATGTCTCAACAGCATTCATTGATATTTGTGGTATTTTTGAAATTCCTTCAGACCCCCCCAACCAAGGTTCAAACTTAACATTCAAGAATGTATAGAACATTATTAAACCGAGTACCATTGTAGCTAAGCCTAAATAAGGTCCTTTAAGCCTAAGGGCGGGAATTCCAATTAATAGTCCAAATACTACGCCTACTATAGACCCTATTAGGAGTGAGGCCCACCAAGGAAAATTAAGATAACGAATGAAAAATGATGTGATATAGCCAGATATGCCAAAAAAAATTGCTTGCCCAAAACTTACTTGTCCAGTAAAACCAGCCAAAAAATCCCAACTTGCAGCAAATATTGAAAAGATCATAGCAGTAATAAAAATCCCTAAATAATATCTATTTTGAGTGAGTAAAGGTATAAAGAAAAGACCAATTAAACAAATAATTGTTAATCTTCCTCTAAAGGTTTTAGACCAATTAAGAAGGTATGACTTCGATCCTAATAATTTTTTTTTTACACGATTCTTACCTTTTGACAAACTTTTTACTGACATTTTTTAAAATTTCTCCTTTATTAAATAATTAATATACTTCTTTTTTTCCAAAAAGTCCTCTAGGTCTAATTAAAAGTACTAATATAATTATTATTATTGGTACTAAAGCAGAAAAAGCAGGATCGATGAAGTAATTCACAAAACTACGCGAATATCCAAGGATGAAAGCACTAACTACACTCCCTTTTAAACTTCCTAATCCACCAAAAATTACTATAGCAAATGAATTTGATAAAACATTCCATCCCATATGGGGTGCAATAGAAGAAGCAGGTACATATAAAACAGCAGCTATACCTGCTAGAACTGCTGAAATCATAACAGTATACATAAGAGTTCTATCTGCATTGATACCCATTAACATTGCAGCTTCTCTATCTTGAGAAATTGCCCTAATAGATTTTCCTATTTTTGACTTACTTATAAATAATCCTGTTATAACTATAACAATAAATGAACCAATTAATATAACGAAAAATTGTGATGGAAATGGTACCCCCAATATTGTAATTTTACCTCCGAAAAAACTCGGAACTGTATGTGGTATAGCATCTCCAAAAACCTTTATAAATTGTTCAAAAAAGAATCCCAATGCAAATGTGATAATAAGAATTGCCACGTGATTTTCCTGTAATGGTTTTATGAGCAAAAGATACGAAAGTCCTCCGATAATTATAATTATTATTAATGCTAGAATCACTGCGAATATTATTCCTATTGTCTTATATGTCCAAAATATAAAATATCCCGTTAGTAAATAAAATAATCCATGAGATAAATTTAAGATTCCCCCAACTCCATATACTAAAGAGAATCCCAAAGCAAGTAAAGCATAAACAGAAGCTTCAATTGTTCCGAAAATTATTACTTCAGCAATAGGTACCATTTTTTATCCTCAATTTAATCGTTAAATTATTTATAAATTTAATTTCACTTTAAAAGTTTATAAAGCTTTTCTTTAGGTTTAAAATTTTATTTATTAATTAAATTTATCTTTATAATAAGAAAAAAAAATTTTGATTTGAGTTTATTACAAGATTGTTTTCTTTTTAATCATTAATGCCCCAAGGAGGGAGTGTTATAGATCCTGTTACTATACTATCTGGATAAATTAAATTTCCGGATGTCACAACACTTTTTGAACCATCTGCCTGCCATTGGCAATATAAAGTACTACCATATGGCCAACCCACTTCTACATCGTGAGACGGATTCCAAGCCACAGAACCTGTTGAAACACTCGTTCCAATCATTGGACTAGATCTCGTAAAGCTTTCGAGCCAAGTTATTAGGGTTTCAGCCTTAAAACTTCCAGTTGCGTTAATACCATCAGCTATTAAACCTACAGCATCGTAGGCTCCTACGGCGGTGTATAGTGGTTCATGATCAAATGTAGCATAAAAATCATTCCAGAAGGCTACTGTTAAGGCCGTTTTACTTGTATTATGAACTGACTGCATTATAATTTCATATGCACAATCTCCCTGTAAGACGTCGGTACCACCAGTATCTTCCCAGAATGTATCTAACTGTGATTGGACGTCGATCCCTAATAAAAGACATTGGGGTTGGAGAGCTGCATATTGAGACATCATGTAAAGTCCACCTTGACCAGAGATTACAGGAATTGTTATTTGCGCGTCTAATGCCTCGATTTGATTCCAGTAAGTAGCAAAATCCGTTGCTGTAGCTGTAATTGGATATTGAATGTCAGCTACTATTGAAAATCCATATAATGGGAGATAAGTATTAAGTGCATTAGCCATTGGAATGGTCCAGTCTAAAGCTTCTCGTAAAATCGCCACCTTAGTTACAGGTTTGGCAAGTACAGCACTCAAATATCCCCCCATAAAAGCCGTTTCGGTGATTTGCGCTGCTCCTAATGCAGATGAATTAATAGGCATAACCCTAAACCAATATTTATATCTAGTGTAACTAGAATACGCTTCTCCGTAAACATTACCGCAGAAATAATCTGTTGATGCTCCAGTTCCAAGAAATAACTTTTTAGCATCCATAACAACTTCAACATAGGCTTTTAAAGCTTCTGTTCTAAATCCTCCGATGATATATTCTGCACCATCTACTTCAATTATTTTTTCAGCCGCAGAAACTCCCTTAGTAACATCAAGGACAGGATTTGATTCATCTGTATCTTCAGTTACAAGCCCTATATAATAAGTTGTACCATTAACTTCCACACCTCCCGCTTGATTGATATTACGGGCTGCTAACCAAGCACCTTCATAATTTCCTTCTCCTTGTATTTCAGTTATACCTCCAAGTAAGCCAATTTTAATTATTCGATCATCAGAAACACCTGAAACTCCAGGAGTTTCAAAGACAGATTCTTGTGGCGCGAAAACAAACCAGAGTCCAATTCCTATTCCAGCACCTGCAATTGCTATTACAAGGACTATTGCAAGAATTCTTTTTGTTGAACGTTCCATATTTTTATCACTTCTATATAATTTAGAATTTAATTTTTTATTCAAATTAGATTTGACAATTAGTGTTTCAGATAAACATATATTTAAATATTTATTATAAATAGAAAATCTTTCATTGAAAACTTAAAAGAAGAAAATTATTTTTAGTTTTACTCATAACTTTTAACTGTAAAAAAGAATAGATATCTGCAATGTTTTATAATTTAAACAACTTAAATCCACCAGATATATTTTCAATTGTATCTGATTTTCTATTAAATACCATTTTGAGCGCGTAGGCTGACCCTGAAAAATAGCTTTCTGTTAATACTAAAAGTATAGTGTAATATTCATCATCTTTTTCTACTATTGGAATAACTGCTTCCCACTTAGTAAAAAATACATAATCTTTTGAAATTTTTATAGCCTTTTCATAGAACTTTATATCATTGGAGCTCTTAGATAATTCAGATTGTAAAAGAAGAGAATTTTTGTTTGAAAATTGAATTTTTTTTGTAAATTTAAATAAATTGGAGTTTCCTAAGGAACTATTTTCATAAATAAAATAAACAAAAGGAAGAATACCGGGGATGTAAAGAGAATTTTTTGGTAATTTGAATTGAATCCAGATTTTAGAAATGAACCGATAAGAGAAATATACGAGATAAAATCCAAAAATATAATGATATAAACTAGAAAAGAATAATTCAGGTAAATAAAAGAACATTATAAAATAAGATAAAACAATAAGTCCAGAAATTAGAGCTAAAAATAAATTAATTGCTCTATCTATGAAAAATCTATATCTCTTCTTTGAAAAAGGATAGAATATCGGAATTTTTGATGCTGTTATTAGATCCAGTGTAACATGCAGACTATAAAAAAGAAATCCAATAATCCAAGCAATCAAGAAATTCTCATTGGTAATAAAGGTAAATAATATCGCTGTAAAAAACGAAAATGATAAAGCAGTAAAATATGAATGTGATAGTCCTTTATGAGATAGAAGATTTGATTTTTTAATCAAGCGTAATGGTTCTAAAAATATATCAAAATCAGCAATTACTGACATTATAGCAGCATAAATTACAAGACTAAATGGTAAAGATTTAAGACCATAAACACTGGCAAGTATTCCGATTATAAAGTGAGTGAAAATATCCATGACTAGTTGAAAATTTAAATAAATAATTATTTTTTAAGTTTCAGATTTTAAAATAAAGGAGTAGATAAATTAAAACGAAATAATTTTTACTTGGTTTCAAAAAAAGATGATTTACTTTAAAATTCCTCTTTCTTTTAACCATACTTGAATTTGTTCATGAATTTGGTCCCTGACTTGTTGAAATTTATCGAGTTTTTCCTGTTCTGTTCCTTTATATGCTGCAGGGTCTTCAAATGACCAAAATAACCTAGTAGTTACTCCAGGAATAATTGGGCAGGTCTTTTCAGCTTTTTCACATACAGTTATAACAATTCCGAAGTGAACTTTCCCTAAGAATTCCTTTAATTCTTTAGAATATTGATCTTTTAAATCATAACCTAATTCTTCCATTACTTTTATTGTATAAGGATTTATACCTTGAGGTTCGAACCCTGCACTATATACTTCAAAATGCTCACCTGCATGCTTTTTAAGAAATGCTTCTGCCATTTGACTACGTGCCGAATTTCCAGTACAAAGAAAAATTACTTTTTGTTTCTCCATTGATAACACTTGTTTTTAAATTATTTCGATTTGCTAAAATCGAAATTTAATATGTCTTTTAGTAATTTTAAAGTTTGTTTTTATAAAATATATAGGAGGCAATCCCTTTGTCAATCTTTCACTACAATTTCTTGAAAGACATCATCCAAAAAATTAAGTTTGGAAATAATGCGCAAAATATTTATTACTTTTACCATATTTTTGGCGTATAATTGTTTTGAGTGTTCCAATGTTCAATCTTTCTTTCACCTTTTCTCATCAACATCCTACATCTGGTTGTAATTGAATCAAACTATCAGGATATAAGTTGAATTCGATATTTTCTCTAATTGGATTAAACTTTTGCATAATTCCATGCTCATCAGGTGCATATGCATACACTCCAACATCATCGTATATTGAATCTTCTTCTAGATTTACAAAAAGCTGAAGATAACTATGAATATAACCTTCATATAGAGGAAAAATCATGTTCTTGGTCTCTGTCATCTCGATTTTATCCACCAATGCTAACGTTTCTATGAAGGTAGTATTATCTTCGACTTTAAGTGTATATTTTTTACCCTGTTGGAGTCCTTTTATAGGTATACTAATTTCAAATTCTATTTTTTTAATTTTTTGATCACCCTAATTTAATCAATAGGATTAAATCAACCCCTTTTCCCTAAGTAAATTGGGTAAATCTGTTTTCAATGAATATGAAGCGGTATATTTTTTCTTATTGTCAACAATAATAGTATTTCCATGTAAATTTAGGTTTCTTGCTTCCTCTGAATTAAGATTTTTAGTGTCATAAGTAATATATTTGATATAAGGTGTTAAAACTGTAAAAACACGATTCATAAACTTATCCCATTCACAGGCGCATGCATCTAATGGAACGTAAATATCAACTCTTAATTTGTCGTTTTCTTTCATGATTAGCAACTAATTATATTAACCACAATTACACGATTGATTTGAGTTTTTTACTCTATTCCTAACGTTCCACAAACATCCACAACCCGCTTGTTCTTGCATGACAATAGCTTGAGTTGGACAATTTCTTTTACAAGCGCTACACTCTGTGCAGAGATCTGGGTTTGTTATTTCATATTTTCCATTATTGTTAGGTTGAGGCAATCCAAAAGGACATATTTCTCCACACAATCCACATCCGGTACAAATATCTCGATTAATAAAAATTCGTATATTCTTTACGATTTCGGTAATATTAAATGTTTTAAAATCTATTTCTGTCATCTCTATAACCTCCTATCTTTTTATACTTTTTAATTTTTTTTATTATTTTAATAAAATATAATTCCAATTGTTAAAGAAATCAAACTGATTAGTAATAATATTTTATTTAATTTGCTAAAAGTGGGATATTCAATTTCTATTTTTCTTGGACTTGTTGCCATTGTATAACCACTAAAAGACATCGTCGAAAAGAAAGTGATCCAAAAGAAAAAAGGTACATTAATCAGAGTATAAAAAATTGAATTATGTATTAACCATGTTAACGTACCTAAAATGACTATATTAATAAATCCAAAGAAAAATCCTTTGTTTACAAATTTCTGAGTAAATTTTGAAAGTGGAAATAAGAAAAATATAATCATATTAGCAAGTAAAATCCAGATACACAGCTCACCAATCCACCATAATTTATCAAAAACTGTAAAGATGTATAGGCCTAAAAATAGCATTAATAAAGTTAAAATGGGCAAGATGAATATTTTACGGAATAGAAATGTCGTATGAGTTATTCCAGCACGTAAACGATGAGATACTGTAAATTTAGCAAGCTTCATTTTTTCTGATTTTTTAGAAGGGTGGTCTTCTAAGTACTGTAATAAATGCTTAGACCAAACTGGACCATATTTTATTTTAAATGGGAATTTTTCTGTATTTATTGGTAAATCTGGAATAGCTACACCCCCAGCAGAGAGTTGGGGGAGTATTAAAGTTTTCTTATCTGTATAGTTTTGAATGTCAGTCGCTTCTATAGCCTCGAGTAGTTGGGCATTCCCAAAATTATTACCCCGAGCAGCACACCAAACATTAATTCCATTAGAGTCTACACATAATATCCACGCATTAATATCTTTCAAATCTCGCATCACCTTAATGTAAGTATATTCATAATTAGCTGTAATAATAATTGGAGAATCTTTATTAGGATTGCCAGCTTGGTAAATTCCTGGTTCAATAGGAACATGATCAACTTGTCCAGTAAAAATACATCGATAAATCCTTAATTGGGAACAAAATCCCTTAAATTTTCTTGGCTTAGGACGATAATAACCAGGCTCCTCAGTTTGGTTGTAATTTATCTTTTTTAGTTCCATAACTTGAATAGAGCCATGTTTCCATTTTTCTTGAGCATTGATATTAAATCCTATCGGCTCTAGATAATTAAAAAACCACTTTAAAAGGAAAGTACTTCTTAATCGAAGTCTTCTGAGCTTTTTTTTATACCGCCATCTCTTAATTTTAAAAATTTGTTTCCAAAATCCAGAAGGGATAAATTCAGCAGCTATAATTAATCGTCCTTCTGGTTTTAATGCTTTCCATGCATTTCGAAGAAAAATCTGTTGCTCAAATGGACGTAATTCTGATAACATGAAAGTGCTCACTATTACGTCTTTCGAATGATGTTCAGCTTGAAGGTTAGAGAAGGAACCTATTTGAAATAATAAATTTAGATTATCTTTTTGAGGATAATTTTGCATTGCATAATTAATCATTTGAAAATTTTTATCAATTGCAACAACATCATTACCCTCTAATGCAATTTTAGCTGCAAGTGTACCAGTACCACAACCAACATCTAATATAGACTCTGAAGAATTTATTCGATTAAGGATCCAATCTTGAACTTCAATATTTACTCCCTTTGTAAGGGTCGTAAATTCAGAATCATATGTTTCTGGTTCCTGCTCCAATTTACGCATGTAGACAACAGCCATTAATAACTCCCATAAAATTTTTGAAAATTATAAATTTTAAAAAATGTAAAAATTATTCAGATTTCCAAAATCCACGTTTTTTTAGATATCTACCAAAATAAACCATTGATAACATTACCGGGACTTCCCAAAATAAACCCATAGTTGTACCTAAAGCAGCAACTGAACCAATTCCATACATAGCAATAGCAGTAGCAATTGCAATTTCAAAGTGACTTGAGGATCCAATAATTACAGTTATAACAGCCTCTTTATATTTCAGTTTGAAAAGTTTAGTAATTAAAATGTTATAACCAACAACAATTAGAAATCCTACTAAAAGTGGAATAGAAACTAATACTAGTAAATCTGGATTGTGAATTAGAACATCTCCATTCAATGAAAAAAGTACTATTAATGTTGTTAATAAAGCTATAATCGAAATCTTTCCTACAATTGGTCGATAAGTGTTATTAAACCACTTTTCTCCTTTAGAAGAGATTAATATTCTTTTACTAATTGTTCCTAATACTAAAGGAAGTCCTATAAAAATGAATATCGATACTAATAAAAGAACCCAGTCAATTGGTATGTTTTGAATTCCTGTTAACAATGCGACTAAAGGAGCATACCCAAATATGATCGTCATTGTATTTAAACTGGTATTTATTACATTTTGTTCTTGATTACCTCGCGCCATCCAGCCCCACACAAGAACCATTGCAGTACATGGTGAACTTGACAATAAAATAATAGCAACTGATAATTGTTCATTTCCAGGTAAAAAGAGTCTAATCATCGCTAAACCTACAAAAGGCGCAATCAGCCAATTAGAGACTAGTGTTAAGATGATTGGCTTGGGATTTTTACCCAATTTTTTTAATTCAGAAGCTTGTAGATTCAACATCGCAGGATACATCATTAGGAATAAACAAATTCCAATTGGTATAGAAATTTCTCCAATTTTTAATGACTCTATTGCTATACTTATCCCTGGAAAAATTTGTGATAATAAAATTCCTATAAAGATGCATAATGCCACCCAAAGAGGAAGGAATTTTTCAAAAATGCTAATATTTTTACCCTTTTCTTCTTTAACCTCATTAATATCTATAATTTCCTTTCCAGCTTTATTTAATTCTTTTTCTTGCATAATTTAAACTAATACCTCTTTTTGTAATAACTCTGAATTTTTAGATCTTCTTTTATATTCCATTCCAATATCTTCGATAAAGGATTGTAAATTTTTATCAAATTTATTTAAAATTTCTGTAGAAATACTCTCAAAAATTGAAACCAAATGAATAATTCCCGCTACCTCCTTATCACACGT
>JBATUM010000242.1:0-8870 GCA_049671145.1 Promethearchaeia archaeon | reverse complement strand
CATCGAATATTTGTAATTCAACTTAATTACATCTCTAATTTCATGTGCTTGAAATTCATTACTCATTATTTATCCATCCCCTCCTCATTTTCCATTACAATTATAGCTGCGTATGCTGCCCCAGGACCTCCAATTGAATGGGAAATAGACCTTCCATTTTCAATTGTTTTCACCTGATGTTTTCCAGCATCGCCTCTTAATTGAAGTGCAGCTTCCCCTGTAGACATAATCCCTGTTGCACCTACAGCATGACCACATCCAATAAGCCCTCCTGATGGACAGCATGGTACTTCACCATCCATTAACGGGCCTCCTGATTCAATCCATTTACCACCTTCCCCGAATGGAACAAAACCTAATTCTTCGTAAGATATAACTTCTTGACCAGAAAATGCATCATGTAATTCTGCTAAATCAATTTGACTTTTAATTTTATCGTACTCTAATCTTGCCATTTTATATGCCGCTTTTGCCGCATAGATATTTGAATATAATCTTCCCATATCTTCCCTATTCCCGATAAAACAGTCTGTATTTGCAGCACCTACTCCTGTTATCCAAATTGGATTCTCAACTTTTAATTCTTTAACTTTTTCTTCACTTGCTAAAATCAATGCTGCTGAAGCTTCTGAATATAAACAACAATCCAATAGTTTGAAGGGATAACAAATTATCCTTGAGTTGAGAACATCATCTACGGTTATTTCCATTGGAGATTGAGCTTTAGGATTATTCATCGCATTTCCATGATTTTTTACCGATACCAACGCCATCTGTTCTTCTGTAGGATTTCCAAATTCCTCAAAATGAGCATTTACCATACTAACATAAGAACTTGCTGCCATCACCCCCATAGGATATTCATATGTCATATCAGTTGAATAGGCTATAGAGTTTAGTACTTCTGGTGTAGATGTCCCTGTTTGTTCATCATAACAATCCGCACATTTTTCTACCCCAAGACATAGATTCAAATCAGATAATCCCGAAGCGATCTCAGCATAAGCCATACGAACTGTATAACCACCCGTTGCACCCCCAGTAGCGATTCTGACTCCAGGTTTATCGTTTAAGCCCAAATAGGAATTAATAAAAATATCGGGCATAAATTGCCTTTCAAAAAGCTCGTTGTAAATTCCGTATACTGTCGATTGAAGGTCTTTATGAGTTATTTCAGTACCATTTTTATTAGCATCTTCAAGCGCTAATTTTGTGGCATCATATGCAAGTTCAAAATAGGTTTTATCTAAGTATCGAGCTTTAAATGGCGTTATTCCAATTCCGATTATAGCTACTTTTTTAGACATTATTATTTTTCACCACTACAAGTATTTTTACTTTGTTTTTTTAATATTTTAATGAATTAAATTTAATTTCGTTAAAAAAGTATTTAATTGTTAAATTTTCTAATAAAGAATGTACTATAATTTAACAATTTAAGAAAGAATAAGAAAAATGCAATTTCTTGGAGTTTAATACAATATAGACATGGAAATCAAAAATTGAATCTAATTGGATAGTTTTTTTAGGTCTAAAATAGTACTATTAACTATAAATATTGATAATATTAGGGTGATTAAAAAAATGATCAAAACACGAATAACAGAAATGTTTGGAATAAAGTATCCAATATTAAGTGCACCGATGGGTCCCTTTTATACAACTGAGTTGTCTGTCGCCGTTTCAGAAGCAGGTGGACTTGGAGTTGTAAGTCATGCTACGTTGAGGGGGAAAAGTTCTCTACAAGATATGAAACAACAATTAGAATATATGATTGAGCATACTGATAAACCATTTGGTGTTAATGTTCGTACTGCCCGAATTCAAACTGATCATAAAATAATGCTAAGAAAAATAACCCAATGGTGCAAAGAAAACTCTAAATTACGAGAACAATTAGTGTATATATTAACAAGCGCCGGAAGTCCTCGTTTCGCAAGTCAATTATTAAAGCAAAAGGCTCCTCAAATAAAACATTTTCATGTTGGGCCAGCCCTGTGGTTGATTGATAAAATAGTTGGTTCTGGATGTGATGGAATTGTTGCTACGGGTACAGAAGGTGGTGGACATCAAAGTTATGAAGGGATTAGTACTCTTGTTTTAGTTCAACAAGCAGTAATAAAATATCCAGATAAACCTGTAATAGCATGTGGTGGTATTTCTAGCCCAGAAGGTATAGCTTCTGGACTAGCTATGGGTGCTGATGCCGTTGCTATGGGTACCAGGTTTATTGCTTCAAACGAAAGCGAATTTCATCCTAATTATAAAGCACTTATCCCTCCAGCGACTGCCCAGGATACATTACTAACTACAGGAGGTTTTGGGCCAATTAGATTATTAAAAAATAAATATTCTTTGGAACATGGAGAAATTATGACAAAAGAACAAAAGGTCTCCCAAGAGCTAGCCTATGAAATGGATAAATATTTAAAGGATCTTAATGCGTATGAAATTGTTTATACTAAAGGGGATGTAGAGAATGGAGCTATACCAGTAGGTCAAACGTGTGGATTAATTGATTCTATAATGGATGTAGATGATATTATTACTAGTTTCTCGGATGGAGCTGAAAAATTGTTAAAGGATTTATGTTCTAAAATTTCATAATCAAATAGATGCCATATTCTAATAAATACCAATTTTTTATAACTTTCTTTTAAAAATCTACAGCTCCCTTAATTATCTTTTCTCCAGAATTTTGGAATTATAGATCCTGTATTCTTTTTATATAATAGATAACTTTCACCAAATCTTTTTATTAAATCTTTTTCCTCAAAATATATCACGATCGGAGTTATAAGTATCATTAATGATGTTATCCAGATTAAAAGGAACAGAGAATTTAATATCAAACATAATATAATAAACAAAAGTATACTCCCTGAGATTTGTGGATGTCTAATATGTTTATAAATTCCTCCATACATTTTAGTGTCTTTAGAAGTCTCTATAGTTTCTTTTCCAGCATCTTTTAGTGCTCTTATTAAGATATAAAAGCTTGGAATTGCAATTAAGATTGCTATAATTACCAAAAAGAGATAATTTTCGGAAACTCTCCAATTAAAAACAGAAATAGGAAACCAAATCCACAATAAAATTGAGACAATTAAAACTAAAAATAAAATATCTGATATGACCCTAAAAATAGCACATAATTTCCACGATCTTTCTCCAATCTTCTCTTCTCGAGTTGCAGGTATAACACTTAATATATAAAAGAAGAAAGTTAGAAAAATACTAAGGTTAAGAGTTAAAAAGTTAATCCAACTCAAAATTTCAAGTAACGACATTTTACCTTAGATTTTTGGTATATATAATTTTTTATCAGGGATAAAACTCATCATAACTAGATCTTTTCTAGTCTCCCAGCCTAATTTACTATAAAAAGCTATAACTTCTTCATTGAATTTTTCGATGAATAGATTTATTTTATGGACTCTTTTTTTTTGGAACCTTTCTATTAGTTCATCCATTAATAATTTACCATATCCTTTTCTTTGATATTCTGGGTCAATAGCTAAATGATGTACATATCCTCTTCTGCCATCAAATCCACCCATTATTACACCTATTATTTTTTCATCAATTTTTGCAATTAAGCAAAGATCTGGATTTCGATTTAACATTACTTTAAGCTCATCTTTAGTATCAGAAGATGTAACACTAATTCCAGTTTTTTTCCAGATATCTACCACATCTTCATAAAATTGCCGGGAAAAATTTTCGATCTTCATAGTTTTTTCACGAAATAGTAGAGGAGAACATATTTAATTTATTAATTTTTTTTCTAATTTCGGTTTTTTTTTCTATAATTTCTTTTACATAGTTTGAAATTTCCTTCCTTTTGTTAATATCGGATGGTAAAGGCAAAGCAACTTCCATGATACGATTACCAATTGTTGCTATTGTTCCTTGTACAAATGTAATTGCTTGAATTTGCTTTTGAACGATATCAAGACTAATAAGGTATAATAATAAGTATGAATCAATAGCTTTATCATTTATAAGTGCTTTAATTTGATAAATATGGCTTTGGATTATAATTTTTGTATCCAATTCTGTAATATATGCTGTCTTTCCAATTAAATTAGGCCCACCATCTTTAACTAAAAGAATATCTCCTGTTTCAATGTTTTGTTTATCCTTATACAGTTCATAAACTTCTTCCGATGTTTTTTTATTTGAATCGAGATTTACCTCCCAATTATGGATTTCACTCGTACGCATAAAAGGAATTCCACCTAATCCATAAACATGAGAACCAATTTCATCTCCACGGGGAAGATATCCATTTTTATTAGTATAGATTATGTTTTGTTTAATTAATTCTCCAAAAGTAGTTAATGTTACATTTTTTTTAGTAGATAATGATTTGAGTGTTTTTTCAACTCCCGTATAATAACTCGGTATAAAAATTTCATGTTTTATTTGACTTCTTTTAATTTTAAATATTTTTTGGTTTTTGAAATAATTAAAATCTTCTCCATTAGTTAATTTTACATGTAAATCTAATAACTCATCATTAATAATTGGCTTTCCATCTGAATCTAATTTTTTACTCCCATCTTTATTTAGTTGGTATAATACTTTCCCATCTTTATCATGGCCAATGTTATCAATAATGGCAAAATCTATCTTGTACTCTTCTGGAGTTTTTTTCAATTTTTGAAAAAATAGAATACTAGTTTTATTACAAGTATATGGCTGAAATGTGTTTTGATCTAATGAAATAATCCCTAAAATTTGACCATTTGAGTTTAAATATTCCCAGATATACCTATCTGTTGGATTACCAAATATTCCTTCCGGTAAAACAATTCCTAATTTCCCTCCCTCTTTAAGTAGTTGGACACATCTTTCAATAAACAAAATTTGTGGTGGTTGTTGTTTAACTAGTTTATTTTGTATTACCCATTTATTTCTGGTATTTTTCCATATATGTCCAAATTGATAATTGGATAAAATTGACTTATCATTAATTGGAATTTTAGAACCAAAAGGTGGATTAGTAATAATGTAGTCAAATGAATTATCTTTTATTAATTTCCTTGCTTCAGTCTGATATCCTTTTACATCTAAGGAATCTTCACAAAATATATAAGATTTTTCGCCACTCAGAATCTCTAAATATAATTTACATAGTTTGACTAAAAACGAGTCTTTATCTATACCATATAAATTAGAAATAACTCCAAACTTCTTCTCTTCAATATTTTTTTCATCCGCTCTAAACTTTTTTTCAATTTTTAGCCAAAGTAAATCTTTACTTTCAAGTAAAAAACCTCCATGACCACAAGCAGGATCCAAAATATAATCATCTATTTCTGGATTTAAATAATTTACCATAAATTTTATTACATTAAAGGGTGTAAAAAATTGTCCTCCCTCATCCTTTAGTATCTTACTTACGAAGATTTCAAAAGCATCACTCAAAATGTCTCGAGAAGAATGTAAGAGTGAAATATTTTGTAATTCTTTTACAACTAGATAGACTAATTCTTGGTTTAGATTAATTTTTTCATCCTTATCGATTATATCTTTGTATTTCTCCTTAACATTTCTATTAAAAAAATCTTGGATTCTCAAAAATAAAGTGTATTCATTTTCCCCTTTTTTTATACAGAAATCAACAGGTTCTGCGGAAGATTTGTTTTTTTCATCAATTATTTTGCACAAAAGTAAATTTATAATTTCTTTAGACCTTGATCTAGTATCAGTATCTGTATACTTTAATTTTCCGTAAAGATGTTGGTTGATCTGAGAAAAAGTCTTTTTTAAGTTTGTTACTTTGATTAAATCTTTCTTCTTTAATATTTCTGAATCCTCTTCTATATAATCTGTGATTTTAGCAGACATTTGATAAAGTTAGGTATAAATTTGTTTTTTTTTTGCTTCTTATTCTATAAATCTCTATTGCTATTCAAATTATTATTCTTTTTTATTAAGTGAAAATTAATCTTATTTATGTCTTCGAATGAATTAAATTTGGGGGAATATATTGAGTTTTCTATTAAACGACGGTTTGGAATAATAACGCTTAATAGAGTTAGTAGATCTAATGCTTTTACAATTGAACAGCTAGAATATTTGAAAAAGGCATTAATCTATTGTCAACAAAGTAATAAAGTTAAAGGACTAATACTTACCGCAAATGGAGATAGTTTTAGCACTGGGATGGATTTAGGTGCTGTGACGTCCTATGATTATGAACGCGTAAAAAAATTAGAGCAATTAGCTGCTCAAGTTTGTGAATTATTATATAATGGTAAACCTTCCATTTGTGCTATTAACGGGCGTACATTAGGAGAAGGGGTTGTATTTTTGATTTGTTGTGATTACCGCATCGCTATAAATGATAGCTTCTTTCAAATGCCTGAAATTAACTCCGCTATATTTCCAGGTACAGGATGCGTCATCTTATTTTCAAAAATAATCGGAATTCCTTGGACTAAGAAAATGTTAATGTTTTCAGAAAAAATAGATGCCGTAAAAGCTTTAGAAATAGGTTTAATTGACCAAATCGTTAACTCAAAAGAAGAACTACTGAATGTGGCTATGGAAAAAGCAAAATTTCTTTATTCACGAAATCAAACAGTTCTAAATGCAATAAAGTTATTAAGTAATCATTTATTCGATAAAACTTTTGAGGAAGGATATAAATTAGAAAAAATAGGATCTGATTGGTATAAATTTCAAAACAAAGACGAAATGATTATTAATTTAAGAGAGAAATTTAATTGGAAACCATAAATATTTATCTTATTAAAATTCTCTATTGTGAATACACGAAAATATTAAGGAGATGAAAAACAATTTCTTGGGAAGAATTTAATGAATATCCTCATACAATTGTAGGAGTTATAGAAAAATGGGCTAAAGAAAGCCCCGATAAAAAAGCACTTATTATGTATGACACCGGTAAAGAAGTAACCTATAAAGAGTTTAATGAAGCAATTGAAGCTATGGCATTTAAACTTTTCAATATGGGATTTAGAAAAGGAGCTATTATTCTAACTTCATTGCCTTTTCTCTATGAACATATTATTCTAGGTTATGCGTGTGCAAAATTGGGAGTAATATGGACACCATTAGACCTTAGATTGAAACCCCCCGAAATTATGAGATGCTTAGAATTATTAAAAGAGAAAACAAAAATGTATTGCCATTTAGGAAAGACTTCGGTAGCAAATTTCGGAATGATTGGTGCAGCAGTTATGAAAAATAATCCTTGGTTAAAATATATAGTACAATTTAGCACCCCTGATGATAAATATAGAAAAGGGATAATTCCCGCATATCAGATTGCTGGGGAAGCAAAAAAAGAAATGTCTGAAGCTTTAAAAAATCCTGATACTATGAAAGAATTTAATGAAGAATGTGCCAAGGTTAGTGAAAATGATCCTATTATGATTGTTTTTACTACAGGGAGTACAGGCTTTCCTAAACCTGCTATGCTCACAAATCTAGGGATTACATGTCAAAATCTGTGTTTATCCAAAGGATTTAAAGCAGATTCTAATGATATTATGCTAGTAAACCTTCCTCCATCTCATGTTGGAGGAACTACAGAACAATTAATGACACCGCTATTTAAAGGAGGAACCTGTGTGGTGCTTCATATTTTTGATCCTGCAAAAACTCTTGATGCTATTCAAAAATATAAGGTTACTATAATGGGTCAAATCCCAGCTTTATTTGTAATGGAATGGAGATTACCGAATTATAGTGAATATGATTTAAGTTCACTTAAATTTGCTATTGCTGCTGGTCAACCTGTTGATAAACCATTCATTGAAAAATTATCTGAAATGGCTCCAAACTTATTTACTGGTTTAGGATTAACTGAAAGCTCTGGATTTTGTTCATATACTCCAACTGACCTCACTCTTGATGAATTTACTGGAACATTAGGCTATGATTTTCCAATTTACCCCATGACTATTAGAAAGCCTATGAAAGAGGATGGGAGGGCGGGAAATGAACTTCCAGAAGGAGAAATCGGTGAAATATGTTATAAAGGGCCTCAAACTTTTCTTGGTTATTTTGGTAATGAAGAAGCAACAAGAAAAACATTATCTAATGATGGATATCTTTATACTGGAGATATGGGTTTTATTGATAGCAAAGGCCTCCATCTTTCTGGTCGTAGGAAATTTCTTATCAAACCTAAAGGGTATCAAGTTTTTCCACCCGAAGTTGAAGCATTTATCGCTGAATTACCTCAAGTTGAGTTTGTTGGTGTTGTTGGAGCTAAACATGAAATATTCACAGAGGGTGTTGTTGTTTATATAAAACTAAGAGAGGAGCAAACTTTAACCGAAAAAGAAGTGTTTAATCATTGTAAAGGGATAGCTGCTTATAAAAGACCATCCTTAGTTGTGTTTCTAGATGATTTTCCACTCAATCGTGTGTCCAAAACCGATTATGTAGCTCTTAAGGAGCGTGTAGAAAAGGATATTCAAGAAGCTAGAGCAAAAGGGGGATGGGATACTTAATTATTCTATTTTTTCTTTTTATTGTTTAATAATTCAAAATACTATGATTTATGTATTTCTTACTAGATTAGGAAATTTACATAATCTTTAAATCATGGTTTAAGTTTATAAACCATAACAATCTATACATTTTTGATTTTATTAAAAACTAACCTTTGATTAAAAAAGCTGAAAATCTTATTTAAGAAAATTTAAAAGCAATCTTTTTATTGGTGAAAGAAAGTGGCTAAGAAAAAGAAGGTTGATGATGATGCAGAAAAAGTCTTTATTGGCAAAAAGAAATCTATGAGTTATGTCATGGCAGCAATGGTTATTTTAAATGATAGCCCAGTAAGACTTCTTGCTCGGGGTAGAACAATCTCTAGAGCAGTGGAT
>JBATUM010000241.1:0-6046 GCA_049671145.1 Promethearchaeia archaeon | reverse complement strand
ATATTCAAGAACTAGATTTTCTAATGCTTTAGATACTTCAGGATTTAAATGATGTTCAATTTCACATGATAATTTATGGACAATTGATTTATTTTTCAATTTTAGAACATGTACAAAAAACTTAAATAAGCAATTATAGTTTTTAATAATGTTCAGACCAATTTCTTTTCCTTTTTTAGTTAACCTTAGAGATTTTCTAGGCTTCCATGTTATTAATCCCTTTTCTTTTAAATTATGTAACATGTTAGTCACTGATGATGGTTTTATGTTTAAAAAATTTGAGATTTCAGAATTGGATGTCCATCCACCTTTATTATTTCTTGAAATTAAATATATTGCTTTTAAATAATTTTCATAACTTTCATGAATTTCTGACATTTTGTTACTTAACCTTAATAATTTTTAAAAAAAAAAAATTACTCCTTTCTTTCCAATTCTTCAATTCTTTTAGAGATATCGTCTATTGCGCTTTTAATTCCATTCATATCTGTTTCTAGATATTCTTTCTCTTGTTTAAGCATCGTTAATTGATTCTCTGGCGTGATTTTTGGTATAATACCTGATGGATATGAAGTATAAACAGGAGTATAAATTGGGCCTCTATAACTCCACCCCCTGCCTCTACCATATCCTACTCCCCTACTTACTCCCCTACCGCGCCCCCAACCTCGACCAAGCCCCATTCCAAAACCTTTTGTATATCCTGGTGAATCGTAACCCGCACAATAACCTAAACCTCTACCAGTCAATGAACCTAAACCTCTAGGTCCAGTTCTATCTCCACTTGGCATATTTTTATTACCTCATATAAGTTTTTTGTGAATAATTATTCATTACAATCTGCTATTATATTAATATTAAACTACATATTTAAGTGTTATGAATAATCATTCAAAATAAAAGTTTTATACTCAATTATAACATTCTACAATGAAATTTTAACTCTATTTTGTAATATTTAAATAAATCTTTATTATAATTACGTTAATATTGAATTTAATAATAACTTTTCTTGATAATGATTCAAATCATTATTAACTCTAAGAAAGATATTAAAATAGTAAAAGAAAAACCATTATATTTTAGGCATAACTAATAAATTTAAATATAATTAAATATATATTTTAACAGAGATAAAAAAAAGTTATTTTCCGCAATAAAATGTCATAGAATCAAAATACAAAAGCCCATTTCAAGAGAGGAAAGAAAGTGGAACCATTAATAAAACGCTTGATTGACTGTCTAATCGGAGAAAAGGTTAAAGTATTAAGAGTAAATTCGGGTTATCATGCTAAACGAAGACTCGCTAATTTAGGAATTTTACCAGGGGTTCAAATAATTAAAAAAAAAGCTGCTCCTTTCCGAGGTCCTGTTGAAATAATTGTAAAAGGAACTTCATTAGTTATTGGCAGAGGTATAGCAGCCAGAATAATTGTACTCAGGGAAAATTCTAAGTAATTATTTTTAAAAGATTTGATAATTTAACCATAAAATTCTATCTTTTTAGAAAGAGATATGCATATTCATAAATCTAAGAAAAAGCAGGATAAAAAAAATAAGAAAGTTAAAGATATTATTAATATTGCTTTAGCTGGTAATGCAAATGTTGGCAAATCAGTAATCTTTAATCAACTTACTGGACTTTCTCAAACTATTGGAAATTGGCCTGGAAAAACCGTAGAAAAAATGGAGGGGCATTTAAATTCCTTAGGCTACCGATTTAATATTGTAGATTTACCAGGAATTTATTCTCTATCAACTTATTCATTAGAAGAAATAATTAGTAGAGAGTATATAGTCTCAGAAGAAGTAGATGTTATTATTAATGTAATTGATGCTACTAATCTTGAGCGTAATTTATTCTTTACATTTCAGCTATTAGAACTTAAAGTCCCTATGATATTAGCTATTAATCAGATGGATATCTTAAGAAAAAGAAATCTTAACTTAAATTTTGAAAGGTTAGGAGAAATCTTTAAATTACCCGTTATTCCTGTTGTAGCTATTCACGGTACAGGTGTTTACCAATTACTTGAAGAAGCTATAAAATTAGTAGTCTATCACCAACCTACTTCACATTATATTCACCAACATCACCAACATACTTCACATTATAAAAAAATTCATGAACAATTATCTCATAATGATAATAAGGTTAATAATGATTTATCTACCAAAGAACCATTTCATTTTCCAGATTTATCTTCACTATTGAAATATGGTAAAGAAGTCGAAGCTAGAATATATGAGTTAATTAGAAATATTGATATTCATTCAGAATATTTTTCAACATTTAATTACCCCTCACGATTTTTAGCTATTAAGATTTTAGAAAACGATGAAGAAATTGAAAAAATATTTAAGGCTGACCAAAAAACTACTTATATAATTAATTTAGCAGAAAATTATCGAAAAGAATTAGAAGAATTACATGGAGAAGATATCAGTACAATTATTTCTTCTGAAATTTATACAAATATTCATAAAATTATTGAAAAAGTTGTCATTATTAAAGCTCGTGGTGAAAAAAAACTCGTTTGGGCTGAGAAACTAGATCATTTAACCACACATTCTTTTTGGGGTTATATCATATTGATTTTAATCCTCATTGGGATTTACTTTTTTACATTCCTTATTGGAGGTTTCTTTGGTGGACTAATTGAAGATTTCTTTGAGGTTTTAAGCAACATTATTTATAGTATCTACGGTGAGGATGATTTGTGGGTTAAAATATTTTGGGAAGGTGGTTTAGGAGGGTTTTTTGGAGGATTGAGTGGTGTTTTGGTATATGTCATTCCTTTCTTTTTAATTATTGAATTTTTGCAAGATTCGGGTTATCTACCACGAGCAGCATATCTCATGGATAGATTCATGCATTCTTTAGGTGTTCATGGAAAAACTATCATTCCTATGATATTAGGATTTGGATGTAATGTTCCTGCATGTACTGGATGTAGAATTATGGAAACAGAACGAGAAAAGAAAATTTCCATTGCTTTAACTTCTTTAATTCCATGTTCAGCAGTAATGGCTGTAGTATTAGGTTTAGTAGGACGGTATGTTGGTATAACTTGGGTTTTAATATTATTTGCGATTAATTTCATTGTAATAATAATTACTGGGAAAATATTAAACAAGATTTTACCCGGTCAATGTACTGAATTAATTATGGAAGTGCATCAATATCGTATTCCTAATTATTCGGTAATTTTAAAACAAACATGGATAAGAACAAAAGAATTCATCTATAAAGCATTGCCCATTATAATAATTACAGGATTTTTATTAGAGATTTTTTTTATATTTCGATTATTAGATCCTATCAATTTTATTTTATCACCGATTACTGTTTACTGGCTAGGTCTACCAGCTATTACTGGTATTTTTTTAATATACGGTATCCTAAGGAAGGAATTAACCCTAGTCCTTTTAGCTCTATTAGCAAATTCTATGGGTACAACTCTATTAGGATTACTTACTCCATTACAGATGATTATCTTCAGTTTAGTATCGATGCTTTATATTCCGTGTTTTGCTACAATAGTTTTAATTGCAAAAGAAACTAATTGGAAATACGCTTTACAAATAGCTGGTCTTGAAATTGGAATTGCCCTGTTAATAGGCGGAATAATAAATTGGGTATTTTTTTTTATTTAACCTACTAAATATTAGTTTTAATTAGTCAATCTCTATCTTCAACGTGTTTAATTATAAATATTTTGACAACAGTTATTCTGATATTGTGTAAATAATTTAATATCTTTTATGACAGAAGTATTAATTAAAATATAATTCTTGTATAAACTAAGCATTAATAATGAACGAATCAGAATATGATAAAGTTCCTATCAAAACAAAATTTTTCGGATCCTTTGGGTCCTTTGGGTTGAATTTAACTACTAATTTGTTTTTAGGATGGACTCAAATCTATTATATTAAAATAGTAGGGATAGATCCTCTTAGGTGGTCTCTGGCATTCCTTATTTACATGATATGGAATGCTATTAATGATCCTTTATTTGGTCATATCTCTGACAGAACTCGAACAAAATATGGTCGTAGAATTCCGTATTTAATGATATGTAGTCCACTATTATCGATAAATTTCATAATTCTATTTTTCGCTCCTATTGAGAGTTCCCAATGGATAAAATTTACATGGTTATTAATTAGTTTAATCACATATGATTCTTTTTTTACGATTGTTTCAATTACTTTCACTTCTCTTTTAGCAGAGTTATCTATTAATCCTCAAGAAAGGGCAATGATAAATCTTTTTGCAGGAATAGGTAATGGAATTGGGTTTGGAATTTCATATCTCCTTCCTCTTTTACTAATTAATAATCAAGCAGATCCATATTCACAAAACAATGATATATTTCAGCTTATTAGCATTATATTGGCTATATTGGGGGCAGCATTCTTAGCATTTACGGCTTTTGGAGTTAAGGAGAGACCGGAATTACTACCTGAAAAGGAGGAGCGTTTAGATATCCTTCAATCTATAAAAAATGTATTAGCTAATCGAAGTTTCATTACGTATGCTATTTTTAATTTCATGGTTTCATATCTAATATTTTCAATTAACGCAAATCTTCCATTTTATGTAATTGATGTTTTAAAAATTAGTAAGGACAATGTGTTAGCTTCTATACCATTGATATTGTTTTTAATTTTTTCAATATTAGGATTTCCAATTATTCTATTATTAAATAAGAGAATGGGAAGTAAAAGAACTTTATTTTATTCTTCAATTTTAACAATTTTTGGGCTTATAGTTATTACTTTCAGTAGTGATATAATTTTGGTAAATATATCATTTGCTGTAGTAGGTTTAGGGTTTTCTGGAACATTACTTGTCTTCACACTACTAGGAGATATTATTGATCAAGATGAGCTAAAGACAGGAGTTCGGAGAGAAGGAGCTTATTTCGGAACTGATGCATTAATAAATAAACCAGCTCAGTCTGTATCCGCCGGGATTTCTGGTTTGGTGTTTTTTCTTACAAATTTTAATCAAAATCTAGGAGGAGGGGAAAATCAACCGGATAGTGCGATATTTGGAATAAAAATGTTAATAGGAGTGATCCCAGCAATTTTTATAGTATTAGGACTTATTTCTCTTTGGTATTATCCTCTGGATGCTACAACTAAAGAATATCGGGAAATGAAAAGACAGGTAATGATCTTACATAATGAGAAATTACAAAGATTAAGAGAAAGATTGGATAAAAAAACAGATAGTTAAATTTTGATATAATATTTTATATTTCATGGATGATAGCAAGCGTCCTTATAATAAACTCACTTATGTTCCTTTTTTTAAAATAAATATTACTGATGATTTTTGGGCAACTAGGCAAAAAATTAATAGAGAGGTTTCAATACCACTTCAATTAGAAAGGCTTGAAGAAGATCATCATATTGACAACTTTAGAGTAGCTGCTGGAGTTAAAAAAGGTACACATCTAGGTGAATTTTATTTTGACTCTGACTTATATAAATGGCTTGAAGCTGCATTCTACATCTTACACACGCATGAAAATGCTAATTTAGAAAATAAAGTAAATGAAATAGTTGACTTAATTGTTAAAGCTCAATTAAAAGACGGATATATGAACACATTTTACTCTCCGAGATTTATAGAGAAAAGATTCACAAATTTTCCTTTTATGCATGAATTATATTGCGCTGGTCATCTTATTCAAGCAGCTATAGCTCAATATAAGGCAAATGGTTCCAAAGAATTATTAAAAGTGGCTGAGAAATTTGCTAATTTTATTGCAAAAGTTTTTCGAAATAAGAAAGATAAGGATGTACCAGGTCATGAAGAGATTGAAATGGCCTTAATTGAACTATTTCGAATTACAAAAAATAGGGATTATCTATTTCTTTCTAGAGATATAATTAATAACCGCGGTCACATTTCTGGATTAACAGCTTATGTCATTCGCAAATATCTTAATTTTAACCAAACATTAAAAGCAGCAAAAGCATTTAATGACATTTTTAAAAAGGAAAACCCTAATTTAGATTACAATAAGCG
>JBATUM010000240.1:0-1762 GCA_049671145.1 Promethearchaeia archaeon | reverse complement strand
TTGTATTTCTTCAGGAGTGAAAGAAATTGAGAAACGCTTCCCACGCTTATCCGAAAATTCTTGGATAATTCACGAACTCTATATCCTTTGGATGGGTTGCTAAGTATATAATCTAAAATTTTTTCTCTCTGTTGAGTCGAAAATATCTTGGTTAACATATGTGCCTTCTGTTCATTTTAAATGAACAATTTGTTCATAATAAATGAACACTATTAATCTTTTACCACAAAAATATTTAAAACTTCAAGACAAAAATTGTAATTCTTTACCATTTAAGGCCTTCTTCAGGAAAGCTATTTGTATGTTAATTATTGTTACAATAATTAATAGCTGTTCGGTAACCTCAATCCTGTTAATCAAGGAAATTGTAAAAATATAGCTTGACTTTATTTTCACTATTTTATACATTTTCACCGTACGGTGAAAATCTTCTAATTAGTGAAAATGGCCAATAAAAAAGAAATTATAAAAACAGTGGAACAAAAATTAAAGGAGATTCTGCGCGAAATACCTGCTATTTCTATAATCAAGACCACAACAAATGCAAAAATATCGTCATCATTTCTGGCTGATATCAAATTGGAGATATCTGTTAATAAAAAAAGAAAAATAATAATTGTAGAAATAAAAAGCGTGGGTGAACCTCGATACATTCGTTCTGCTGTTCAGCAACTGTCTTCCTATCTTACGAAAAATATCGATGCTTATGGAGTAATTGCAGCTCCTTATATTAGTGAAAAAACAAGCGAGATCTGGAAAGAAGCAAATATTGGTTATATAGACCTTTCAGGAAATTGTTTTTTAGCTTTCGACGCAGTCTATATAAAAAAAGAAAACTTTAAAAGTGTCATTTCTAGTAAGAAGGAAGCTAAATCTTTATTTTCAAAAAAAACATCACGGCTCTTGAGAGTTCTACTAACCAACCCTGAAAAGGTATGGACTCAAATGAATCTGTCAGATGAAGCGATTGTAAGCCTTGGCCTTACAAACAGAATCATTAAAAAACTGTATAGCATGGAATATGTAGATTTTGACCAGGAAAGAAAAGTTTTGTTTAAGAATCCTTCAAAATTTTTAGATTTATGGCGAGAAAATTATTCCTATCTAGTTAACGAAGTAAAAGGTTTTTATTCTCCACTGAGTCGTGAGGAATTCGAAGATCGTCTAACTAAATATATGCCTAAGAGAAGCAAAGATAGATACGCTTTTACACTTTTTTCTGGGGCAGCATTGATTGCGCCCTTTGTTAGGTCAAAGCAAAACTTTTTTTATTATTCAGGCAATTTAGAGTATTTAAAAAAAGAATTTGAAATAAAACCTGTTTCTTCAGGAGCTAATATAATTATATTAAATCCCTATGACGAAGGAGTCTATTACGGAATACAAAAAGTCAAAGAAAAAAATGTGGTTTCTAATATCCAGCTTTATCTTGATCTTTATGATTATAAAGGAAGAGGGAGAGAACAAGCTGAACACCTCAGAGAAAAGTCAATAAAATTTTGAGCGATCATATGAAAGCAAAGAGCCAATATTCTGAAGTAATAAATAAAGTCTATTTTTCTTACTCTAATCATAAACAGAATTGACTAAAATGAAGTGAACTTCAAAATAGTCAAGACTTTTTTGCACTTTGGTTCATAATAGTCAATTAGAACGCTGTTAAGAAATAGATTAAAAATGATATATATATGAAATCCTTATTTTCTTTTAATAGTAATTCAATTCACCTTTTTGCCTAACATTCTGAGGAACACTACTTTAC
>JBATUM010000239.1:0-7879 GCA_049671145.1 Promethearchaeia archaeon | reverse complement strand
GCATAATTATCAATTTCTTGAATTTCTTCTTTTTTTAAAGCACCTCGATTCTTACCAATAACAGGATATTTTGGATGTGAAAACATATCTTCGATATATAAACAGTAGAAATTCATTTTGTAATGGCTAAGAATGGTTATATATCTTTTTGCAAATTCGACGGTAATTGATTGTCCTCGAGAAATATCTTGTGCAACTCCCCTTATCTCTAAATCTGGTTTATCTCTTATTTTTATTTCTGACAATATAATTTCATTAACATCTTCTATAGGCAAATCTAATGATTTCGATTGCCATAAAAAGCCATTTTTTAATAATTGGATGAGAGTTTGAAGCCCGTAAAATAACCCCCTTTCATGAATACTATAAATCAATACAAAATTTTTTTCAATTTCAAGATTATACCCTTCTTCGTTTTGTATATCAAGTAAGTTGTCAATTAAAGTCTCATATAGGATTCCATCCATTAAATCATCTAGTTCTTCAAAATTCCTCTTGATTTTTATCTCAGTGAATAGGTTCAGTGATTCATTTAAATCATTAACATAAAAATCTGGATTAACAATATTCAAAAATTGGATATTACATTTAGAATTAAAAACCAATCCTCTATTTCCATTAAATTCTGTAATTTGCTTTGGTGCTGGTAGTAAAATTGGATAACTAATATCTTGTTTCTTGGTCATGTCGAGTTTACTTATTGCTATAGCCTTTAACTGCATTTTTTATTTAATTAATTTTTAATCTTGATTTTTCACAATTATTCATAAAAAGTATTAACATATCAAAACTTTTTTGATATTGATTATTATATTAATTTAAAATTTTAATTACAAATCCTAATTAAAAGTGAGATGAATAATGAAGATAGATTATACTTCCTACAAGGATGTGGATTTGAAAGGAAAAAAGATATTAATGAGAGTTGATATAAATTCCAACATTGATGTAGAAAAGATGGAAATTAGGGACTCTCCTAGAATTCGTGCATTAGTTCCAGCATTAAATGAATATTTTAAAGAAAGTGCAGTGATCATATTAGCACATCAATCTCGACCAGGAAGTGAGGATTTCACAGATTTGGATATACATGCAAGAGAAATTGAAAAATATTTGGGTCGGCCTGTAAAATTCGTTAAAGATATTTTTGGGAATCAAGCAAAACAAGCTATAAAAGAGCTTAAACCAGGGGAAGTTTTAGTACTTAATAATGTTAGAAAATGGGATGGTGAAATGGCTAAATACAAGAGTTTCTCTGATGCGGAAAACACTGAAATGGTTAAAGCATTATATCCATTGGTTGACTATGTAATTGTTGATGCTTTTGGAGCTGCACATAGAGCGCATGTTTCAATTGTAGGTTGGCCAAAAATGTTAGCTGGGCCTATTACTGACAAAGAATTAGATGCTTTGAAAAAAATAATGGATGTACCAGACAAACCAATGGCTATGCTTATTGGTGGTGCAAAAGCAATTGATAAATTTAAAGCTATGAAATATAATTTTGATAATGAAAAATTAGATTACGCCTTATGCTCTGGATTAACAGCAATCCTGATTTTTGAAGCTCTTGGTAAGAATATGGGAGAACCAAATCATAAAATCATTGCTAATGATTTAGAGGAAAACAAAGATATGATCAAAGAAACTTATGAAAAGTATAGAGATAAGATTATTCTCCCTGAAGATTTAATAATTGATGATAATGGTAATAGAAAAGTTATTGGAATTGATGAGGCGGGTACATATAATACAACAACTGGAGATATTGGTCCAAAAACCACAGAAAAATTCAAGGACATAATAATGAAATGCAAAACTATTATAGCAAATGGGCCACCAGGAATTTTTGAAAAAGAAGTGTTCAGAAAAGCTACTAATGAATTGGTTAAGGCAATGGTTAAAGCAACAAAAGAAAAAGGAGCACTTACCATTATTGGTGGTGGCGAAATGGGTGCTGCAGCGTCTATGGCAGGTTTAGCTGATGACGTTTCATTTATTTCTACGGCAGGAGGCGCAATGTTAGAAATTCTCTCAGGAAAGGATTTACCGATGATAAAAGCTTTAAGAGAAAAGAAAATATAAAGTTGTTTTTTCATTTTTTTATTAATTTTTTTTTTTTAATTAGATTCTCTATCCTATCATTCGCAAGAAGAGGATTTTTGTATAAATTTAGTTCTAATGGTTTAAAGTACTTAGAAGAGTTTATTATTATAATCCAATATAATTTTTTTTAATTTTATAGTTCCTAAATCATAAATTTAGAGATAAAACACAATTAGCGATATTCATTTCTTAAAAATTAAAAAAAAGACTCATAAAATATTTATTTTTTAATAAAATAAATTACATATCGTTAATTTCAATAGTTATCAGATTTAAAAATAAAAAAAGGGCCCGTGGTCTAGCCTGGTATGACGTCCGCTTGACGTGCGGAAGGTCGTGTGTTCAAATCACGCCGGGCCCATTATAAAAGAAAAGTCTTGAGAATAATATGCCAATAAGAGTACGCTGGAGAACGAAAGAATATATCCCATTTGCTTTTATGATTTTTGGAGCCTGTGGGTTTTTTCAAATTTTATTCATTTTCATTGCACAATACTTATTAAGTGTTGGAAGTCATTATGTTGTTATATTAATTCCGATTGGAGCTACTGTTGCTTTATATTTTGGAGCAACAATAGTATTTGAGGCATACGCGCAAATAGAAAGAAAGAAAAAGTTAAAAACACAATTTCAGAAATCAAGAGGCGATTTACCCATTCTTAAGAGATTTTTAAATTTTCCTGTTGTAAAACCCTTACTTATCATGTTTATTTTTTTTACAATCTTCTTCTTTATTTCTTATTATATTGGTATTATCTATTTAGATAATACGTTCTCATTTTTAGTGGCAGAAAACTTTTCCGCCTTAGTATGTTTATTGATAGCAAATCTCATTGAGAAAAGATACGGAAAGATAAAAAGATATTAAGGCTTTCATATAATTTCTTTCTTTAAAATCATAATACCCTTAGTTTATATTTTAGTATATCCCAATAATTTAATATCAAAATAGTTAATATTTATATAAATCAATATTCATAATCTAAATAGAATAAAACCTTAATTATATAATCGATTCCAAGTATGGCTAAACTTCAAGTTCGTTGTCCTAGTTGTTCAAAGAATAATTTTATCGAAGTTTCGGATGATGAAGTTAAAAAAGCTACGCGAGGACTATTTGCAGTAAACATCGAAGAGGGTATTGTTTGTGAACACTCGTTTGTTGCTTATGTTGACAAAAATTTTGTTGTAAGAGATGCATTTAAAGCGGATTTTCAAATCGAACTCCCAGATGCTATTTCTGAAGATATAACTGAAGTTGAGAAAGATTTATCAGATTTATTTGAAATCGATTTAATCAAATTAAATTTCACAGCTTCACTATTAGGCTTTATATTAAGGGCAATGATTTATAAAAAGAAAATTGTTATAATTTCTGATCAGACATATATGTTTAGCCAAATTTCAAACTTTTTCGATTATTTAACACAAAACACATTTAATTTTAATCTTACAGTAATCACTGAAGAGGATTATGATATTGAAATATTCGGCGAACATTTTTCATTTAAAGGTCGGGAAGTAATTAATGATTTTGAAAATAAAATTCAATCCACCAAATTAAATGTAGAAAAGACTATAATTCAGAGATTTCTAAGTGAATATGATCCACTAACCAGTTTAATTATCCTAAAAAATGAAATACAAAAAGCTTTCGAATTATCTAAAACCATAATAGATGTTATTAAGGGCATAAAAAAGAATGAAAAAATCTATTCAAAAAAGATGATAAGTGTACTGGAAAAAAAACATGATATTAAAATATCCATTCCTTATTTAGATTATTTATATGAAATTGTTGAATATTATTTTGAAGTCGAAGTCCCTAGAGAATCAGAGATTTCAAATTTTCTTAGTACTTTATAAAAAGCTAAATTCTAATTCATACAAAATATAAAATATTCATTTCGCATATTTGGGCTTTTTTCATAAAGTAGCCTACTTTTTTATCTCGTTTTGATTTGTGAATAAATTTAAAAAGAGGTTCTTGAAAGTAAAAAGGAACTGAAACTAACAATTTTTAATAAAATTTCGTGAAAGGTGGATTTCACGTTAATTTATGTATACCATGATATCACTATAATGAGATATGGATATTATCCAAGCAAATTATTATGTTTAGAATGCGTCGTCCGGGATTCGAACCCGGGTCCCACGCGTGGCAGGCGTGAATTCTACCACTATACTAACGACGCATTATTTTAGAAAAACAAAAAGTATGTAATTTTTAATATATTTAAAAATTAAAATTTAATGATTTGCTAAAAGGAAAAAAATTTATTTGAATTAAACTCCTAATTCAAATGTTATTTCTACTGGTTTGGTAATGCCTAATTTTCTTGCATACTTTCGAATATAATTATTTCTATGTTGTTTAATTACATCTGAGATTATTAAAGTTGGAATATATGGGATTATCATGAAAAATGGAAATGGAATGAAGATTGCCAGCAAAAGTGGAAATAAATTTCCTATACCTGCAGTTTCTACCAGAAAAATTGTAATAAATTCAAAGTATGAAAATATTACAGAAACTCCTGCATACCCTTTTAAAAATTGTCCATACCATCTACCTATAGAGCGTATTTCAGGAGGATTGCTGGTTTTATTAAGGTGATTTTTATTTGAATATAGGATCCCAGAATCTTTTATGAACCAAGTAGTTGAGAAGAGTATCGTTGCAATAATAAATGTAAATACTAATAGCACTACAAAAGTTTTAGCATAATCATCTTGACTATCAGGAGTGCCCCCTATTGACAGGCTCACGATACTCGGATTAAGTAAAAATAGTGAAAAGTTAATAGCCATTAATGCTGAAAATAAACCTGAAGAAAAGAATTTAAATTTTTCATATTCTGGCCTATTGTAAATACCATACTCCACTTTAGATCTAAAAATTCTTTTATGGACGTAGAGAAAAATAGGTGAAAAGCCATAACCACCAATAAATAACCCTATTATTGAAGATAATGGTAATAGCACTATAGCAATTAGGGCAGTTTCAATTCCCATATCAGAAATTGGAATAAATTTTGTTAAATCGTCTCCTTTACCTGTTAGTAAAGATAATGCAATAGAAATAGCAATCCAAAATATACAATATATCGCAAAGTAAATTAAAGCTCTTTTATATTTAGCTATATTCATCTTAATTTAAACCCAAATTATAAAATTAAATACTAGTTATTTTTATGCATTATAACTATAAAGATAATTAGATGTTTTAAATTAATACTAAAAGAAATTAGATAAGTGATAAAGGTTTATATCTTTTTAAGTATTATTCGAGTGATTTTTTCAAATATGTAATCAACATTTTCCCCGGTTTTTGAAGAACTTTCTATATATTCTGAGAATTTATTTTCTTTTGCGAAAATTTTGCCCTCATTCTCAGAAACTGCCCTATTTTCCTGAAGATCTAATTTGCTTGCTACTAAAATGGTTGATACTTTCTGATTATGTGTTTTATTTGCTTCATCAAAAACTGATAACCAAGCTTTTAAATTCTTAAATGTATTATACCTTGTAATATCGTACATAAAAATAGTTCCCTGTGCGGCAAGAATAGCACTAGTTAATAAAAATCTGAATTTCTCTTCTCCAGCAAAATCCCAAATATGGAGTTTTATCAGTTTTCCATTTATTTCTAGCTTTTTTAAATAGAAGTCCATACCAAGAGTCGTTATATAAGTTTCTTTAAAGACACCAGAGAGAAAACGATGCGTTAACGTCGTTTTCCCAACACCACCATCGCCAATTATTACGATCTTAAACTTATATTCATCCATTTTCTTCTACTCATCCATTTCCGTGATTTTAAAATTGAGTAAGTTCTGAAATAATTTGGTGTAATTCTTGAGATTCAATAAATTTCTCTAATTCTTGAATATTATTAGGAACTCCTGTTCGAACACCCACTTCCATAGCCTCTAATGAAGACATTGCGGTTGCTAATTTAATCATTTTGTCTAAAGAAATCCCAGTTAAAATAGAAACTAACAAACCGCTTAGAAAAGCGTCTCCTGCCCCAGTTGTATCTTTTACATCAACATTATAAACTCCACTCTTAATCACTTTCTTACCATCAGTCAACAAAGAGCCTTTAGCTCCATCAGTAATTGCTACTAACTTTGGACCCATTTCAAAAATTTTTCTAAGACTATAATAGCTATCAGATTCATTTGTAAATTCTTGTGCTTCTTCAGCGTTCATTGATACGATATCTGAGTTTGATATTAATTTTTTTGCCCATATTGGATTGTTTTTAATGATAGACATACTAGGTGCAGCAAAAACCCTTCCTCCTTTCTCTTTTGTGAGTGAAATTGCTTTATTAATTGCTTGACACCCATTTTCAGAAGTTAAGGAACTCCAACCAAAAGCTTTAATCCCTTCAAATAGTTCTTCTCTAATATCTTCTGGAGTAAGTAGATTATTTGCTCCTTTATATGCTAAAATACTCCTATCCTTTCCCCAATCAGTTTTCAAAATTAATGAAAAAGCAGTTTTATCCTCATCCGTGTGCTTAATATTTGAAGTATCAACCCCTCTCTTTTTTAAATCTTCTAAGCAAATTTGAGCAGAGAAATCATTTCCTAAAACACCAATATAAGTTGACTTTAATCCTAACATTGCACAATCGGCAGCAATATTAGCACCTGAACCTCCCGGAACAAATCGCATATTTTCTACATTCAATTTTCGGCTATACTCAATTGCTGTATATTTTTTAACTATTTCCTTTTCAAATAATTCAAATCTGAGAATATCTTTAACAGAGATTATGCAATCAAGTGTACAGCTGCCAATTGAAATTAAATCATAATTATTGGTCATAAATAACACGAAATTTTAATAATTGAATTTAAGAATAAGTTAAAAATAGTATTTGATCTTAAATAATTTTACTTCAAAATGTATAAGAAAAAGTTTTGATTTCAATTTTCCTAACTCATCTTCTAATTCTTTAACTTTAAAGTTCATTATATATGATTTTTTAGCTTTTTTAAAAAAAAAAAATTGAATTATATTTTAATTAATTCATTTACAGAAATCTATAGACTGTCTTTTCCTTGATGGAAGACTGGTAAGCAATATTTTTATCTACTTCGTCCATAACAAGTTTATCACTTTTGATGTCTTCATTAAGCACATCTTCCTTAGTGGCTTGTTGTCTTTTACTAATTCTTTGATCTGTTATTTCAAATGCATGTTGACTCCAACTATGTTCATCATTGAAAGAGAACCAAATTTCTTTATATGCATTTCTATGACCTCCGCTATTAGCTAATGGTTTATCTTGAATATTGATGTGAGGATCTGCGAGATAGCACCAATCTAGAATCACCCAACCTAATCCTTCTTCAATATCAGACCTATCAGCTAGATAAACAGCATATGCGTGACCACCTAATGGAGCTGTGGGAGATTCTTGCACATAACCAGCACATACTTTTACTCGCCATGAAGGAATTCCTGCGTTAATTATTAAACCTGCCGTTAAAATTGCTCCATCTTCACAGTCCCCAACAGTAGATTGGAGTGTTTCAAATGGGAACTGCCAAAATTCTGGGCAATCTACATTTACATCATCATATTTATAAGTAAGAAATTCACATACAAATTTCTGACATTCTAATGCAGTCTTATTATAATTGCTCTTTAGTAAATTTTTAGCGTCAATGACTCTCCTTATTATCTCATCTTCTCTATCGATAAATGTTCTTACATCTATACTTATCGTCTTATTATAATGCTCCCCTCTCAAAGC
>JBATUM010000238.1:0-2637 GCA_049671145.1 Promethearchaeia archaeon | reverse complement strand
TTTTTCTTTTTCTGGTAATCCGAAGCCAGGTTCCTTTTTAATGTAAATATTGGCATATTTGCTCATTTCCCAGACTTTTTTCTGATGTAATGTGGTTGCGCTCACACCCATTTGCCGTGCACTTTCTCTCGCGACTCCAAAAGCTTGTCCTATAGATCGCATTTCATAATTTTCTTCAACTACTTTTTTTAAATAGAGAAGGATTTGGTTGATATCTGCTTTAGGTGGAGGTGGTAGCGGTTTAAGTTCGACAGTTTCAGATTTTAAAGTGTCTAATTCAAAAGGTTCTGGTTCAATTTCTCTTATTTCCGGGGCTTCCGGGGCCTTAAAATCGGAACTTGGAGTTTCAATTTTGTCAGAAATGATGGGTTTCTCTACGAAGCTAGGTGATACAAAAGTTTTTTTTGCTTTTCTTTTAAATTGCAGTGGCCAACTGATAAATGCATAAATGCGATCTTCAGCTGAAACAAACAATGATGCTTTAGATGTACCTGAGTCTCGCTGTGAAGAGATTGGTGGTAGATCCGATCTTAAAATTAAACCCGCTTGTTCTATAATAGAAAATATATACATGGGATCAAATTCAAGATTGGAATAAATCGTTTTCAAGGTTTTAATATTATCCTCAATAATGCTGAGATTTATTTGAGAGATGGTTCCCTCTAAAAGTGTATCTGCCGCGAAGGTAATCCCTTCTAATCCTGCTGTTGGATTGAGGTAGGATGAATCAGCGATAGCTCTCATTTTCTCAGAAACCAAAATTTGGTTATAAAAGTCCCAATGTGAACTTAGAATCTTATGACCCTCAGTTGAGATGGGATATGAATCCTCCTTACGTATTTCTTCCATCATCTCTAAAAAGATATCCTTATGAGGTATGAAAACATTTCGCATCAAAGCACCTTTTATAAAGGTTAAGTGATCCTCTGATTTATTAGACAAATCAACAGGGACTTTTATCACTTTCTCTGCTAAAATTACGTCGGGATCTTCTTCTAGAGTTATATTTGCTGAGGTAGCCATTAAGTCATACGCAAAATCAGGCAGCACTAATCCAGTTAGGATTCTCTTATCAGTTACATATTTACCGGATTCTAGTTCAAATTTAAGGAAATAATAGCCGAGGCCAAATAAGTAATGAAGGGTTCCTTTATTGGTTTCAATTGAATAATCATATCCACTAAAAAAGATAACGGTATCTGTCTCTATTTTTGAAACAGGATGGTTTGCATAGGTTCCTAATGTGGGATACCCTAATAAATCACTCCAGCTTGGGATCATAAAAAGTGCGTTATTGGGATATAATTTACTTTCCATTTTCAGTTGTTCAAATCGTTCTTTTTCGAGCCTTTCTCTTTCAAGCCGTTCCATTTCAAGTCGTTTTTCTTGTTCTAGTCTTTCTCGTTCTAACCTTTCTTGCTCAAGCTTTTCTTGTTCAAGTCTTCCTTTTTCAAGGATTTCCTCTTCTGATTCTTCTCTTTCCCATGGATCTTCAATTGATTTGTCAAACCCCATAACATCAACTCTAAATGTAAATTTTCATTTTTAACATATAACTATATCTTATTCTTTAGTATAATAAATTTAATCATATTATAGTCTTTGGATCTCTGGAGATTCCAGTTCCTAAAATATTTCATAAATTGGGTTTTATGATATTCAGATTAATAAAAAATACATTAAGAGAAAGTTTTTAAACTAAAATGTAAGTTAATTACTTACAGAATTGTATAAAAATTAATTTAAACATTTGAATGAAATCTAATTAAAATTATAAAGAGGTAATAAAAATCCCACTTGAGGATACATTTACTGGAGCGAAAAATGCGTTTATTATATTAGATGCTTTTATAGGTACGGTGGTAAAGGAAAATGGAGAGGAGAAAACGTATAACATGATTGAAGAAACCTGTCAAAACATGGGAGCTCTCCAAGGTAAGATGTCAAAGAGCCAAGCAAGACGGGAAAAGATTAAAGAGATGAATCCAAAAAACGCTTCATTTTTAGCTTCAGGCGCTATTAAAGGATTTGGTATTGAAACAGAGATTATTAAAGAGAGTGACGAAAAAGTTAACATGAAAGTAGGGAAATGTCCTGTGTATGAAGCTGCCAAAATGATGGGGTTAGACCCAGAACCATTTTGTCGGAGGAGTGCTATACCATTTATGAATAGTCTAGTTAAAGAATTAAGTCCTAATTTACAATATGAGCTTGAAAAATTCAGAACAGGACAAGATGATTTTTGTGAAGAGTCAATTGCATTGATAAAATAAAACAAGTTTGATAGAGTGTTATCAAAAAATATGTTTAATTTTATTTCTTTTTTTTTAATTTAAAAAATCTCAGAATTTGATTTGGTTATAAATTGAAGATTAGTTAAAATTTATTACTTCAAAAATTCCAGTATAGCCTTATAGACTTCAGGTGTTCTAGTCATCGGAGCAAAATGTCCTGCTTTTTCAATCACGAGTAAAGAACTATTAGGGATTTGTTGGTGCATCTGCTTCATTGTCATTTGATGAGTCAATCTATCATGAGAAGCTGCGATTAGAAGTGTATGATTTTTAATTTCCTTTAATCTATCGAAAGTTTTATGCGTTTTAAGCGCCTCTGCTTGATTTATGATATCCTGGGGAG
>JBATUM010000237.1:0-2949 GCA_049671145.1 Promethearchaeia archaeon | reverse complement strand
CTAGAGTATATAAAATCTTTCATCGCATCTTTAAAAAATTTCTTTTTTATAACTCTAACCTTCTCATAATTAATTCTAACAACCGGTCGGATTATATCAAATAATTTTGAAATTACACTATAAAATTTACTCTTCTGAGATTTATTAATATATAATAATCCCTTTTTTTCTAACCATCTGCTTATATTAAATTCATAATCATAAAATTTAAGACCATGATCACTAAATATTATCAAATTATCAAAATCAAATTCATTTAATATTTGATAGAGAAAATCATCAATTTTTCTATAAGCTAAATTAATATAATTAATTACTTTATTACGTTCTAAATGTGTATTATGGGATAACGTATCAGGTAATCGAATTACATAAGTTAATAAATTGAAATCTTCTTTAAGTTTCTTTAAAAAGAATTTTTTTTTAATATTAAATGCTTTAAAGCATTCTTTGACTTCTTTAGCATCCACTATCCAGTCTTTTCTTAAAAAAAATTTTAGTTCAGCAGGATAACAACTTATTGAAGGAGACATCATTCCTGTTATCATTTCACCATTTATTTTCCAAGCAGGATAAGTACCAGGAACATTTAAAACAAATTGTTTTAAATTATTTATTGAAAAAATTGATTTTTCTTTCCAATATTCTGAATTAAATAAACCCTTCTTAGGATGATCAAACCAGTAATATCCTAATTGTTGGGGCGTCATACCTGAAAATAAACATGGCCAAGAAGGTATTGTAACGGGAGGGATAGTAACTTTTAAATTTGCAGCCACACCATCTTCGATTAATTTTTTAAAATTTGGTAATAAGTTTTTCTGCAATAAAGATTCAATGCTCTCAAAACAGCCCCCGTCTATGCCTAATATTATATTCTTTATGGAGTAACACCAAATTGAATTAGATTGACCATAAATTTTTCCAGAAGATTATTATCTTCTTAAATTTTATTTTTTATTAATTTATCTATAAAATCTTTAAACATTTCAATTTCTTTTGAAATTGTATATGTTTGGAATACATATTTACTTGCTGAATTCTGTAATCTTTTAAATTTTTCTGGATTTTCCAACCATAATCTATAAACTTTAAGGATTTTTTCCATAATTTCATTTTCTGATAATTCTTCAAGAAAAAATGCAAAATCTTTTCCTGTTAAAATATCAATAGCTCCAAATGTTTTAGTAGAGATTATAATCGATTTTCCTGCTAATGCTTCAATAATTACTCTTCCGAATGGTTCTCTACGCGAGGAGGATATAAAAACATCACAATTCTTAAAGGCCTCAACCAAATCTTTATAATCTATATATCCAAATAATTTTAAGTATTGAGGAAATCTTCGTATTAAGTCTTTTGTTTCTTCTTCTAAAGGTCCAAAACCATATATTTCAAATTTTACTCTTAATTCATTATGTTTCTCAATAAAACCTTCTATTGCTTTTAATAATACTCCAATTCCTTTGTGTTCATCATTAAGAGCACCTGCATACATTATTAATAAATTTGGATTTCTTTTCTTCTCAAATTCTTTATTAAAGAAATTAGCGATCTCTAATCCTTCAACTATATGAAAAACTTTCTTCGGAATATAAAAATTTTCTAAAAATATTTTTGCGTGTTGCGAAATTGTCTGATGATAAAACCTTTTTTTAAAAAGGGAGAGAAGAAGAATTGAAAGGCGATATTTTAGATTATATAGAGATAAGAATTTTTCGCTATGTAGAGGTCTATGATATCCAAGTATAAACTTTACTCTAGGATTTAAAAGATACATAAGCATAAATATCAAATTATTTTTAACATTGCTAACAGATAAATATACTACATCATTCTTTTTGATTTTTTTATGTAAACGGATAATATCTAGTGGATGTGGAAAGCTGAATTGTCTATTAAATATATCAATTGTAGCAAAATTCATTCTTTGAATTTTTTTGAACTTAAAACCCCTTTCTTTTAGTTTTTTAATTGTCTCTTGTTTAGTTAAAAATTTATCAGCATAATAAAGGTTTGTATGAAATAACGTAATATTATAATATTTCTGTAATCCAGCTGCTAGATCCATAGAATATATTTCTCCACCTCTTCCATATTCGAGAGATACTGGAGAAAATATAAAAACATTTACCATTTTTATAACTGCCTTTAAGATTTATTAAATAGCTCAATTAAAGTTAAATATTTCAATTAAAATGCTCTTGAATTTATTTTTAATATATAACTTTCTTATCATCTTAGAGTTAAAATATTAAAAATTTAATTAAAAAAAAAATTTTCTAAAAATTTTTTCAGATTTTACTGTAAAATTTAAAAACTATTTTTTCTACTTTTTAAACTCATCTCAGCATTTGCCATAAATAAGAAAAAAAATTTTTTTAATTTATTTAATTATATACTTAAATGTTTGAAAATGAAACTGAAAAAACTATTTTTTTTATAACTATTGATGCTTTAAGAGCAGATCACTTAAAAAAATACGGATATTCCTTAAATACAGCACCCTACCTAGATAAATTCATAAAACAAGGATCTACTTTTAATAATGCATACACAAATGGTCCTGCGACACCATCTTCCTTTTCTGCTATTTTTACATCGATTTTGCCTCTTTTAAATGGAGGATATAGCCCCTTGCCTATTGAAAAGATTACTTTCCCCCAACTTTTGAAAAAAAAAGGGATTTTTAACTACGGGATTCATAGTAATCCAAACTTAGGGGCCTTTTTCAACTATAACCGAGGATTTGATATATTTTTGGATGGAGAAAGATATAAAATTGAAAAAGATCGTCCAAATAAGAAAGGAATACGTTATCAATTGATTTATGTCGTTAAGAAGATTTTCAATTACAAAAACTTTTCAAGAAAATTAATTTATAGATTTAAAGGTTTTAATCGATTTATAGATTGGATTAGAACTAAATTCCCCTTTATAACAGACATA
>JBATUM010000236.1:0-1548 GCA_049671145.1 Promethearchaeia archaeon | reverse complement strand
AATGCTATTAAATTAGCTTTAAAGTATGGACATTTTGTCATATGTACTGAAACGGTTCAAAAAGAGAATCTTGATGAAATTGAAAAAATAAAGGAGAGATTAGAATCTATGGGAGTTATACCATATTTCAGAGCAATTATAAAACAGAGAACTGCTGAAATAAACTGGGATGAAATTGGGTTGGATTATGATGAATATAGAAAATTTTATGAATTCAAATATAAGCACGTTGTAGATACTATTAGAAAAGGAGAAGCTACATCTCTCAATAAATTCTATACTTATGACATGGTGCCTTTCATGGAATGTCCTCTTAATGATGAGGAGCGAACTGCATTAGAATGGGGTGTGGGTTGTCAAGCATGTCGCTCAGTTTCAGGTATTGATATTAATGGAGATTTCTTCCCCTGCGATTATCCATCTACATTGATTTTAGGCAATGTACTAGAGCAACCTTTTGAGGAAATTATGGAATCTAAGATGTTTAAATCTATCAGGGATAGAGAAATAAAAGGTAAATGTGCGAATTGTCATCATCTCGAATTATGTGGGGGAGGCTGTAGGGTTCATGCAGAGAATGAAACAGGTGACTTTTTGGCTCCGTTCCCCTTCTGTTGGCATGATGATGATCATGAACATGAAGAATCTATTTAAAGGCGAAGATTTATGGAGTGGGAAAAAGAGACTCAAGCTTTATTCGGTAAAATAGTAGAACAAATGCCTCAGGGATTTAGGCCTTCTGTTGAACCCTTAATAGTAGAAGCAGCGGAAAAAAGGTGCCTGGAACGAAATGGTGCTTATATTAATGATGCGGATGTAATCATGGGGATTTTTGATATTATCCCTGAAGCATTTAAATCTATAATGGTTGAAGATTTGACAACACTAGGAATTGATGTTGAGCGTTATATAGAACTTAAAGATATAAAGGATCGACTTAAAGTCTCTTGGCAAAAACTAGAAAGAGGATTTCATCCCGGTAATATTCATTTTGCTATGTATCTTACGGATAAATGCAATCAAAAATGTATTCACTGTGCTGCTGATGATCTCGTGCCACGAGCAGAATTATCCGCAGAACAATGGTGTCAAATAATAGAAAATGTTGAAACTGGGTTAAGAAAACAAGGAAGACATGCATGTTTCGTGTGGTTCGGTGGAGAACCTACTTTACGTAAAGATATCGGTAAGATCATGAAATTTTGTAAAGAAAGAGAATACATTCATGCTCTTATTACCAACGGTGTTAGCTTTGACGAACAATTCGTTAAGATGTGTAAGGAAAACAATATTAGTCATATATTTGTAAGTTTTGACAGTGCTTATCCGAATATGAATGATCATATTCGCGGTTTCCCTAATTCCTTAGACTATGCTAAAAAAGCTATAGATCTCTGTTTGAAATATGGAATATTTGTATGTTCTTCAATTACTGTCATGAAACAAAATATTGATGAGTTGGAAGAGCTCAAAAAATTATCAGAAAAATGGGGTTCACAACCATATTTTAGATGTGTGGTTAAACAAAATCGAGCTGCTCAATTTTGG
>JBATUM010000235.1:0-6335 GCA_049671145.1 Promethearchaeia archaeon | reverse complement strand
CTTTAATAGGGTTTGCTAGAGGGAAAAGAATGAATATCTATACACATCCTAATCGAATTACTTTAGCTTGAGTTTTACCCAATGATTACTTTTTTACTAAACTGAATAATCAAATAATTATGTAAATTTTAAAAAATATTGTAAACAATTAAAGGTAATAATTGTTTTAGGTCACTTTAAGGATATAAAGTTAAGTGAGGAAGAAATTTTATGAAGCACAAAGCAGGATTTATTTTATTGATTATTGGCGGAGCATTAATGATCATTAGCTCTGTGGAAGGAAGTATCCAAATATTTGAAACACTTTATACTATTGCCGCGAATGAATGGCCAGAATACGAACCGATTTTCAATGTAATTGTTAATGTAATTTTTAGATGGATAGCAAATTTAGGAGGCGTTGCTGTAATTATTGGAGCAATTCTAATAGTAATCGCCCAAGTAAGGCTAGGGAAATTTATTATCTGGATTGGTTTAGCTTTTGGAACATTAGCTCTTATTATTTGGATACTTACTCAGATAGTACGTCTTACAGGAGTGATAACAGATCCAACAATAGTATATTATTTAGAAGAACTTTATACTCGATTCACCTATGGCTCAGGGTTAGGATTTGGTGGAGTAGTTCTTGCCATAATAGGACGAGCACTTGTAAGAAGGGCAAAACCAAAGAAAGTTGAGGAAAAAGAAGAACTACCAGAAGAGAAGGAAGAAGAAGTTAAAGGTGAAAAAATAGAAAAGACCGAGACAACAGAGCCTTTAGAAAAGAAGTATTGTCCTGAGTGTGGAACAGAACTACCGGCATTTTCCAATTTTTGCAGTAATTGTGGGAAAGTATTTGATTAAATCATTTTTAAATTTTTTTTTAATTTTAAATCCGTCTAATATTTTTTAAAATAAGAAAATATATTCCTTATTACTTGATTAGGCAAATTTTTTAATTAATTTAGTATTAAACCAAATATAATTATATTAAAAAACATAGAGGATTTTTTTGTTATGGCAAAAGTTGAAGAATATAAAATGTTTCAAGGCTGTACAATAGGAAACAGAATTCCTTTTATCGAAGCTTCAGCTCGAAAAGTTTTTGATAAACTTGGAATAAAAACTTCTGATGCTCCTTTTGCATGTTGTCCTGATCCAGTAGGTTTTCATGCTATAGATCATACAAGCTGGTTGGCAATGGGAGCAAGAAATCTTGCAATTGCAGAAGAAGAAGGTAAGGATATTGTTTCGTTGTGTAATGGCTGCTTTCAAACCTTAAAAGCAGTCAATCATGAATTACAGCATGATGATCACGAAAAAGAAAAAATTAATGAAGTTTTAAAATCAGTTCAGAAAGAATTCAAGGGTAGTGTCAACGTTAAACATTTTGTAGAAGTTTTACATGAATTAGGTGTAGAAAAAATAAAGGAGCATGTTAAAAATGATTTTTCAGGTTTAAAAGTAGCTTGCCATACAGGATGTCACTATAATCGCCCCTCTGAAATTATGCAAACCGACGATCCGATGGAACCTGTAAAATTGAGGGAACTAGTGGCTGCAACAGGAGCAACACCAGTCGATTATACAGAGGAAATGCTTTGCTGTGGATCAGGAGTAGGAAATGCTGAAGAAGAACCTTCAATGCAAATATTAGCAAATAAATTTAATAGTGCTATTAATGCTGGTGCAGAAGCATTTATTGTAATATGTCCTGCATGTTTTCAACAAATGGATACAAATCAAAAAAAAGCAGGAACTCAAACTAATAATACTTTTAATATACCTATTCTCTACTTGACAGAATTATTTGCATTAGCATTTGGATATCCTCCGGATGAACTTGGATTGAAATTTCACCGAGCTAGGTTGACCAGTTTATTAGAAAAGTATAGTCTTAAATAAATTATAATTACTAATTTTTTTAGATAAAAAACAATATAAAATCTATTTTTCAACTCTTCGATTATATTTTAATAGATAATCTAACTCAAATTTTACGATATTTTGTACTTGGGTTTGATCACTTTTAAATAAAAAAATTGTATGGAGTAACACCCATACAAAATCACTACTGATAGTAAACCATTCAATTAGGTGTATAGAAGAGAAAATTAAAAAGAAGCCATGCATGAATGCTGTTATAAATGAGACTATTGCATAAAAACTTGAAATTCTAGGATTTGAAAGTTCAATTATACCATACAAGGTAAAAGCAAAAGTTGCTGAGCTAAAATGGATAAAACCTAGAATACCATGCATGCTACAAGAGAATTGGTTATATGGATCTAATAGAAAGGGAGGAAGAATTATTAGACTAAGCATAGAAATAATAGATGTAACGATTGCTACCCTGATTAAATAACTCTTATAGATTTTTTTTTGTAAAAGAAATCCAAATGAGATATAGAAGGGAATTAAAAAGCTCTTATTAAGAATAAATCCTATAGAAAAAATAAAATGTGAATCATATTTTTCTATTCCTAAATCACATAAATATTTTGATGTTAAACTAAAGCTAGGATCAACGTTATTTCGTAAAATTATGGCAGTAGTAAAAGATAAAAATCCTATAATCCATGCCATAATCCCAAATATTGAGCCGCTGATTTTATAGAATTTCTTATCCAAGTTTGACATTGCTTTTATGGATATTTTTTCATAGATATTTTTTGAAAGATATTCTATTTATTCCTTTAAGCCCTCTATTAACCATTTGCTTATTGTTTAAAGTAATTAAAAAAAAACTCACCATCATTTAAAAATTTATTTATAAAACGTGCTTTTAAGTAAAAGAAATCTTACTCTAATAAGGAATATTGTATGCGTAAATATCCATAGAAATATTCCTGAAATAGCGAGCCAGTAAAATATACGGATATTAAAGAAAATAATGGTCAAACCGTAAAATAATGCTGAGTAGATTGATACCAAACCAAGTTTATTTTAAAAACTCCTGAAGATCACCAAACTGACTAAATATGATCCAACCATCATTTAAACAAAGAAGAAATAAGTAAGTTTTGGAATAAGTTAAATAAACAGGTCTTTTAATATTTAAAGTTAGGATTTTATCCTTTTTTTCTAAGTTTTTCTGTGTATTTATTCGAATAATCAATCATTTCAATTGAAAATTTTTCTGGATTGAAATTTTTTTGAACTTTTCGAAATAAGCTATCGAGTGAAGTATGTGTGCCCTTATCTTCGACCATCCAAGCTGTCACTGTATTGAGATTTGTTTTACCATCCCAATCTATAGAAGGTATCTCTTCTTTGCTATGTATACCTTTTTTATATATTGCTTTAGTTAAAATCTCATCAAATAAGGTATCACAAGAAATCCATCTACCATTTAGATAACATTCAGCCCAAGGATGAAATGTAATAATATCTGGAAATCCATTATAGACCCCCCTTGCAATTATACCTTTAATACATTCTTTTTTTACATGAACAAGATGATATTTAGCTTGAATTCTCACTGCTCTCAAGAGGGCAATCTGTAAAGTAGATTTTGTGGCACACATACCATATCTTTTCTCAAGAGTCTCAGAAGCTTTAACAATATAATCAATCATGAAAGGAATTTCATCTCTTACAAAATAAAATATATTTAAAGCCTTCTCTTTATCTGTTTCACATCCTTTAGTGAGTCTATGAGCCATATCTATTATTGCTTGATTTTCACAATCGCAAAAGTCTGTAGGTTTTAAAAAAATACTCAAATCTTCTGTAGATTCTACTACCATTTGAATTTCAACTTAAATTTTATTATATTACAATTCTATTAACTAAAAAGATTTACATCTATGTCTATTGTTCTTTATATTTAAGGTTTATAAAAATGTTATAAACGTTTAACATAACAAAAAATCTATTACTTGTTTTGAATTAGAGAGATTATATGTACAAATACTCATAAAAAGATTCCAAATATAATTCCATTGGAAAAAAATCTTTTACGCGCATTGGATTTTTGCTTTTACATATATGTCAATTCTCGCTTATATTTAAGGATTCCAAAAATATTATAAAATAATAAGGACAATATAAATTCAAAACACGAATGTGAGTAAAAATTGGAAATTCTTAGAACTCCTGAAGAGAGGTTTAAAACACTTCCCGACTTTCCTTATGAACCTAATTATTTAGAAACTCTAAAGGGATATGAAGAATTAAGGATGCATTATATTGATGTTGGACCAAAAGATGCTAAAGAAGTGTTTTTATGTTTACATGGTCAACCAACTTGGAGTTATTTATATCGAAAAATGATTCCTGTATTTCTTAAAGTAGGGCTTCGAGTTGTTGCTCCAGATTATTTTGGATTTGGGAGATCTGATAAGCCAATAAAGGAAGAAGTATACACTTTCGACTTTCATCGAAAATCTATCCTAGAATTCATTAAAGAATTAGATCTTGAAAACATCACGTTAGTTTGTCAAGATTGGGGAGGGCTTATTGGTCTCACAATACCAATGGAAATGCCAAAAAAATTTTCTAGACTTCTATTAATGAATACTGCTCTAGCAACAGGGGATATAACATTGTCAAAAGGATTTATAGCTTGGCGAGAATGGAATAATAATCATCCAGATTTGGATCCAGGAAGATTATTGGGACAAGTATGTCCCCATTTAACAGATGGAGAAAAAGCAGCATATAGGTCTCCATTTCCAGACATTACATATAAGGTAGGTGTTCGTAGATTTCCAAATTTAGTACCCGATCACCCTGATGCTCCAGGGGCAGAAATTTCTAGAAAAGCGCGAGATTATTTAAGTAAAAAATGGCCTGGGGAAAGTTTTATGGCTGTTGGTATGCAGGACCCAATCTTAGGTGTACCAGTAATGAAAGCTTTGAGAAAAGTAATCCATAATTGCCCTAAACCATATTTATTGAAAGAAGCAGGTCATTTTGTGCAGGAATGGGGTGGTAAAGTGGCTCAAAAAGCATTAGAACAATTTGGTTTTACTTAACCTTGCTTTTTCTCTAAATATTTAAATAACCTTTGCAAAAAGGTTAAAACCATTTACTTTATATACATTGACCAATGTAAAATCTCCATAATTACCTCTAAAACCCTTTACAAAAATATTTTTGTAGGCAATATTTCTTCCAAAAACTTGATTATTCTTTTCTCCTTCATGAAGTATCAAAACCTCGCCCTCCCAATTTTCCCACTCCTTATTTGAATTAAATAAAATGCCTCTAAATATTTTCGAAAGGCGATTTGATCTTTCTTTTATAATTTTTCCATCAATTTGTTTCATTTCTTTTGCCTTAGTACCAGGGCGCGGAGTAAATTTCGAGATATTAAGAATCTCCGGTTTTAGCCATTCTATTAGTTCAATCGTTTTTATAAAATCATCTTCAGTTTCTCCGGGGAAACCGCATATAATATCAGTAGATATTGTTAAGAGTGGAAAATTTTTTCTTAAAATTTCAAGTTTATTAATAATTTCCGAAATTCTATAGGATCTTTGCATTTTTTCTAAAATATTATTACTTCCAGATTGAATTGGAATATGTAAAAATTGATATACCTTTTTAAAGTTAAAAATAGTAATTAATTGATGTAAATCTTCGATTAGGAATCTTGGGTTTAGCATTCCTACTCTTAAAAAGAATTTAAAATCCAAATCAATGATAGGTTTTATTATATCTATTAATTGTGTGTTATCATACTTGTAGGTGCTACAATCTTGAGAGGTTAAATAAATCTGTTTAATTCCCTGTTTTAATTGATATTTTACATTTTTAATTATATTATCAGGTCGATAGCAGTTTAGACGCCCCCTAGCATTTTTTACACAACAGTAAGTACAAGCTCCAAGACATCCTTCAGAAATAGGAACAATACCAGTGATCTTTCTCGGAGCAAAATCAATTAAAAATTCTGTTTTGTCTATTATTCCTTGAGATTTGATTATTAAATTCGTATTCCCTTGCTTAATTCTGTCCAAAATTTTCGGAAATTCATGAATATTATCTAAATCAACTATAGCTGAGAAATTAGGCACGATCTTTCTAATCACATCTATATATGAATGGTCGATAAAAGGTAAGCAACCAGCAATTATAATAAATTTATCTGGATTCTTCCTAAAAAGGTTATATAAAGATTTAAGGCGAGATTTTATCTTATTTTCTGTTTGTTGTTTCACACCGCAAGTATTAATAATAATGAAATCAGCATCATCCAAGGTTGACTGTTCGTAATTTGATTTATTTAATAGATTTGTAATAATGTAAGAATCTGCTTTATTTGAAGTACATCCATAAGTCTCGATGTAAAATTTATTTTGTTCCAAATTCAGTTCATTTTAAGCTAATTAAATAATAATTTATAG
>JBATUM010000234.1:0-28522 GCA_049671145.1 Promethearchaeia archaeon | reverse complement strand
TATTATATCTGCACCTGAATCTTCACAAACTTTCTTATAACCATTAATTGCAAAAACAATACGGGTCATATTTGCCTGAGTTAATTTTCCATGACGTAAATCTTTGCATCTTTCTCTTTAAGATATTGTATAACTGCTTCAAGTACTTCTGGATATGTATATGAATGTTTTTTAAAATCAATACCGTTAACTTTTATGTAGACCTCTTTTGAACTTTTAATTATTGGACCAGTTAGCTCAATTTTATCTAGAATTTTATCAATCGCAGATTTAATTCCTTGATTTATATCTTCAATAAATACATCTGTCATAATTTTTCACGTTGAGTTATAATAGTATCTTAAAGATAATAGTTTATAATAATTTCTAAGATTCAATTACATATATGTGACCAAAATGATCACATTTAAATTGGATAATTTACTTTATTATATGATCAAATTGGTCATATGATCAAAATAAAACAACATAAAATAGGGGATATTTTGTTTAGAAGATTCGAAGATATAAACAATTTTCAGCCAAATAGAAATGCAGGACCACCACCGTACCAAGGAAATCCAGGTCCAAATGAAACTCCACCTCAACATGAACCCCGGTCACCTTTTGGACCACCGCCATTTTTTGGATCTCCTTCTCATTTTAAACCCCCATTCCCTATGACCCTTGAAGGTTTTAAGGAAATGAAATACATTATGATATTGATGATACTTTCTGATAATCCAGATGGTATTACCGGATATCAACTTCAAGAGCGATTTAACATGCCAAGAGGAAATTTATTACGATCATTGGATGAATTAGTTGAGTTAAAATACGTCAAAACTTCCGAATCGGTAATTAAAGGTAGAGCTCAAAAGTTTTTTATTATTACAGAAGAAGGGACGAAATATCTTGATGATTTAAAAAAAAAGTGGATTGAAAGAGTCTCACAAATGCCAGAATTTGCTGCTCCAGTTATGCAAGGGAATATTTTTATTAAAAAAGGGTTAGAAATGATCCTATCACATCAATTAGATCTTCTAGAAACAAAAGAAGATGGATTAGATCTCTTTCGAGGATTGAGATCCAAACTAAATATGTTCATAGCTAAAATGACCGAGATATTAAGATACTTAAAAATCACTAAATCTGAATTAGATTCAATAATACAAAAAATCGAAGAAAAGGATGCTCTAGATATTGAAGAAATTAAAGAGATGATTAAAGAATTCAAAAAGAAATTAGGGGAATAAAGAATTTATTTCAAAAAGTTAAATCAAGTCTGATATCAGATTTGAGACTATTGATAATGAAATAATAATTTAACTAAAAAAATGGTATCATGTCGGAAATAGTTATTAAACTTGAAAATTTGACAAAAAGATTCGGAAATTTTACGGCTGTAGATAATATTGATCTTGAGGTATGCCGAGGAGAAACAATTGGGCTAGTTGGTCCAAATGGAGCTGGAAAAACAACAACAATTAAAATGATTGCTAAAATCTTAAGACCAAATTCGGGAAGAATCTTAATTAGAACAAATCACAGTGAATTACTAGACTTACAGAACGTATCAAGTACAATTAGTCAAATGGGATTTTTAATAGATATCCCTAATTTCTACAACATGACTGCTTTTCAATTACTCAAATATTTTGCTAAAATTCAAAAGTATCCAAAAGATAAAACAGAAGCAAGAATTAACGAGCTTTTAATACGTTTCAAACTTACTGAATGGAAGCATGAAAAAGTCAAAAATTTTTCTAAAGGTATGACCCAGAAGTTAGGAATTATTCAGGCCATTATCCATGATCCTGACATAATAATCCTAGATGAACCTCAAACTGGATTAGATCCATTAGCGCGAATCGAAATCCGAAAATACATCCGAGACCTTCAATCGCAAGGAAAAACCATATTCGTAGCATCACACATGTTATATGAAATTTCTGAAGTATGTGACAAAATTGCATTAATCAATTATGGAAAAATTATAGGATTTGATACTGTAGAAAATTTAGCAAAAAGCTTAAAAATTAATGTATTAAACTGTATATTACTTAAACCTCTTAACACCAGTGATATAGATCCATTACTAAATCGTTTATCCGAAACACTTAGTCCTTATTTAGACCAGAACTTAGACACTAAGATATCAAAAATTCCAGTAAGATATAAACCAGAAAAGCAAGAATTTAAATTTTATTATGATGGCAAAAGTGAATCAAGAGGAGAAATACTCAAAACTTTAATTAAGGATTTCGATTCAGATTTTACTGTAGTAGCATTTACTCAGCCAAAAACATCGCAACTTGAAATGGTTTATTCACAAATGGTAAAAAATAATGAGCCAGAAGGTAAAAGAAAACTAAATGGAGATGTATTAAAGAAATGAGAACTAATAATGAATATGGTATCGGATTAAAACCTATATTTGACACTTTAGTCTTTGAAATAAAAAAACAGCGAAAGAAATTTTATTTCTTTTTAGGGGTTACAATCTTAATCGTATTTTTGGTGGGTTATCTCCTACAGTTATTTCCCGATTATCCTCTACCGGATACACAAGCAGAGTATTTTAGCGAGGGTTTAACTTTCATTGAATTTCTAACATTATTCTCAGCATGTCTATTTTTCTCAGGGATAATTTGCTCTGAATTTGACAAAAAAACGGGGGCTATTGTCTTTCCAAAAATAAACAAATATAAATTGATACTAGGGAAATATCTTGGAAATTTAATTCTCGTTGTTTTTATTCTGGCGGTTTATTACTTCTTATTAGGGCTTCTAGGATTTTTCTACTATGGTGGACCAATTAACATTAGAATTTTTTATTCGTTTGGTTTTGCAGTATTATATGTGATTACTTTAAGTAGTTTTGTCACATTATTTAGCTCATTTATGAAAAGTGTAAACGTAACAATTATCAGTACTTTATTAATTCTTCTTATCGGATTTACCATTGCGGATCAAATTGTTAACTTAATTTTTGCTGATAGTTTTGAACCTTTATACTCTATAGTGTATTTAGGTGGCCTCATAGCTTCGGTGCTCCAAAATCCATTTCCAGATCCTAGATATGCAGAAATTGATTTGCCTGGCGGTATGGGTGGCGGTTTTCATTTTGGTCAGTGGATAACACCTAGTATTGAAATGGGGATTATTTTACTTTTAGTATATATATTTGTTTTTTTTATATTAGCGGCTGTATTATTCAAACGGAGGCAATTGTAATAAAATGACAAATATAAAAATAAAAAGAATGGTGGTTATTAAATGAATAGAATTAAGAGCAAAACCAAATTTAGTTTGTTGAACTTTTCTTTACTTGGAATAATCATTTTTGGTATGTTATCTACTGCTGTAGCTGCTAGTATAAATTATCAATCACCATTGACGAAAGGAACCGAAGAATTAATGGTAAACACCTACGATAATACCGCGTGGAAATCCACAGTTGATCCTTTTTCAACACCTATTGACTGGTTTGGGGGAGATGCTAATATTACTGAAGCTAAGAGTAAAGTCACTCTCAAAGGGTTCGCCTCCGATACATGGTATACATATAACGTTATAACATCGTATTTTTTGCCTATATCCTTAAATAATTACCAAATTGTAGTACTATTAAATGAAACGAAGAACCAAGGATATGACAACGATACAATCAATGCACTTTTTCCAAATAGTTATAACTTTTGGTACGGATTAAGCGCAGTATGGGAATTCACTGATAGCAATTATGAAGAAGATCCAAGTTACCCAGAAGTTATTTTAGTATTTCAAAATCCCCTAGATTTTAAGACAATGTTAGATGATTATAACAACTTATCAGCGGAATTTAATGGAAACTTAACTTTAACTTTTAGTTATCCAATTATTAACGCGGATGAATTTCTGTGGTACCTTGTTCTAAATGGTCTAAGTGGTCTAAATGGTCTAAATGGATTAACAATCGCATCGCCACAAACAGAATACTTGGTGAGTCTAATCAATGGACTCGGATGTGATAACGCCTCAGTAAGCGGAGAAACTCTCATAATTGAGCGTTATGGGGTAACAAATTATACTGTTGAAATATCTTATGGATCAAAAGGAAAAATGTCTTCATTTGTTGTAAAGGATGTAAATGGCAATATTATATACCAAATTGTTAGTATAAATTCAGAATGGATATTCTATATGATATTAGCTATTGCTGTGGCGGCGAGTATTGGAATAATCGTAGTTTTATTTCTAAGAAGCAGGAAAATAAAGAGAGCATAACTAAATCAAATTTTTTTTAATATTTTTATTTTATAATGAAAACATTATTTTTTTAATTAATATTTAACAAGAATAAGAAAATGACTGAAAGTATAATAGAAGTAAGGAACTTAACAAAAATTTACGATGATGGTAATGTTTTAGCTGTTGACGATATTAACTTTGATATAAAAAAAGGAGAAATTTTTGCTATGTTAGGTCCGAACGGAGCAGGAAAAACAACTACCATTAATATGCTTGCCACATTATTAGATCTTACGGAAGGTCAAGCATTTGTAAATAGTTATGATGTGGAGAAACATCCAGATAAGGTCAGAAAGAGTATAGGCATCGTTTTCCAAGAACCTTCTTTGGATATTGATATGAAAGGATGGGAAAATTTGGAACTACATGCCATCTTATATGGCATGTCGAAAAAGGATAGACACCCAAAGATAAAAGAAGTTTTAAAACTTGTGGATCTTGAAGATCGAGCAGACACTTATGTGAAAAATTATTCCGGTGGGATGAAAAGAAGATTAGAAATAGCTCGTGGATTAATTCATGAACCCAAAGTTTTATTTCTAGATGAACCTACGTTAGGATTAGATCCACAGACAAGGAGAAAAATTTGGGATAAGATAAAGGAATTAAATCAAATTTCAAAAATAACAATCTTAATTACTACCCATTATATGGATGAAGCAGATGAGCTTGCTGATAGAATCTGTATAATGGATCATGGTAAAATTATTGCCTTAGACACATCCGAAAATCTTAAAAAACAATTATCTGGAGATGTTATAGACATACAATTTGAAAAAGTTGAAGATAGGATTAAATTACCTCAGATTATAAATCAAATAAGAGAAATCCCTGGTATAAAAAATATTTCATTTGGAGATGCTAAGGGACAACAAGATGAAATACCAATGAATTTAAATCTCCCTGCGAATATGCCTAATATTGATCCAGCAATGATACAAGCAAGAATGCGTGAAGTAATGTCAAATCCTAAAAAGATGCTGGAAGCTTGGAAGCGTTTTCCAATGGCAACTCAGATGTTCCTAAACGCTCCTTTAGAAGCAAAAAAGAGAATTGCGAATATGTTTGACGATGACCTTTTAGAAGAAGCACCAGACAACATAAAACAAGAGATTATAAAAATAAAAAAGGGTGAATATGAGGAGGAGGAGGAACAGGATTTTGAACCAAAATTGTCAATCTCTTGTGAAAGTGGAGGAAAACAACTTCCTTTAATTGTACAAAGCATAAATGATAATAATTTAAAGATAAAAACAGTAAATATGCATGAACCTACCTTAGAAGATGTATTTTTACATTATGTTGGTAGTGCAATACGAGAAGAGTCTTCAAATAATACAAAAAATATTAAAAAATTTATTCAAATGAGGCAATTAAGGAAGTGATACCATATGTCTGATTTAAGCGTATTAGAATCAAGGACGAATTATGGAGCAGTATGGATATTAGCTAAAAGAGAGTTAATGAGTTTTTGGAGAAGTAAATCGAGAATAATATCATCATTGGTACAAAGTTTACTATTCTTATTCGTATTTGGGGCAGGATCCCAATCTGTAACTATTGATGGAGTGATAATTGATCCTAGAGCATTTGCAGGTTCAGGCGTCGCTGCAATAGTTATATTATTTACTGGGATATTCGGCGGTATGTCAGTTTTTCGGGATAAGATGTTTGGTTTCATGAAAGAATTATTAGTCGCACCAGTTAGTCGTAAAATACTTATGTTCGGAAGAACTTTGGGTATAGCTTTACAAACTCTACTGCAAGTAGCAATTGTGATTGGTTTAGGAATAGCAATTGGATATTTTGGGTATGATCTTAGTTTAATTTGGCGTTTCATGTTGATTTTACCTGTAGCATTATTAGCAAGTATTGGGATTGTTGGGCTAGGATTAATTATAAGTTCCCGACTAAGAGACATGCAATCATTTGGGTTAATCCAAACCTTTATAGTGATGCCAATGTTTTGGTTGTCAGGCGCTTTAATACCATTTCCACCAGAGTTTCAGATTGTAACTATGCTAAACCCATTTTCTTATAGTGTGGACTTATTTAGATTTGTTTTACTTGGTGTATCCGTCTTTGAATTTTGGCTTGATATTATTGTTGTTGTTGGTTTTAGCACAATCCTGATATTGATAGGCGCTCGTTCATTCAATAAAATGGAAGTAAGTTAATTTTTTTTTCTAAAACTTTTTATTTTTAATGTATAAACTTAAGGGGCAAGTTTTTTTTATATTTTTAATATCTTAAAATAAGGTTAACAATTAGTGTAGAATATTATGCCATTCTTTAATTATAACACTAAAAGGGTATTTTATCAAATAAAGAAGACTGCAAGCAAAAAAGCTCTACTCTTTATTCATGGTTCTGGTAGCACATCAAATGTATGGAAAAATCAAATGAATTTAGAAATTGATTATGATATAATCGCTATAGATTTACCTTCTCATTATAAGTCTGAGGTATTTTCTGAGCTTTCTCTTGATTTATATGTAGATGTTATTAATGAATTCACTCATTCATTTAATTATGAAAACCTAATTTTATGTGGGCATTCATTAGGTGGTGCAATAGCACAAGCCTATTATTTTAAACATCCAAATGAAATTAAAGCATTAATACTTTGTGGAACTGGGGGAAGATTACGAGTTAGCTCAATTATATTAGATTCTCTTAAAACTAATTACGATGAATATTTGAATGTATTGCTATTGAAGGGTTTTTATAAAAACACTCCAAAGAAAATCATTAAAAATTATAAAAAAGAAACTTCAGAAATAGGTTCGAGGGTAACTTATCAGGATTATAAAATTTGTGATAATTTTGATTCTTTAGATAAGACCCATACTATTAGTGTTCCTTGTTTAATATTATGTGGTGATTCGGATTATTTAACACCTGCAAAATACTCACAATACTTTCATGAACAAGTGGAAAAATCTAAGTTAGTTATAATTGAAAAAGCAGGTCATATGATTATGCTTGAAAAACCGGAGATAGTTAATCACGCAATTAAAGATTTTTTAAATTTTGAATTAAACTAAATTTATAATATGCCAAGAAAATATACTTATGGTCCCTATCCATCTAGAAGATTAGGATTATCCCTAGGAGTAGATATTTTACCTAAACAAAAATTATGTACATTTAATTGTGTATATTGTGAGATTGGACCAACAATAAAAGCTGTATCACCAGAATATAGAATCAGCCTACCTCCTTCTTCTGAATTTAGAAAAGAATTGATAGATATATTAAAATATTTTCCCCATTTAAATTCTATTACTTTTGGATATAATGGAGAACCTACGTTAAATAAGAATCTATTAGATTTTTATACTATCACTAAAGATGTCAGAGAAACAATGAAGTGGACGAGTGAGAAGCCAAAAATAACGATCTTTACAAATTCTAGTACTATATATTCTCAAGAGATACGAAATAAATTAATGAAATTTGATGTAGTAGTAGCAAAATTAGATGCTGCAATAAACTCAGACTTTCAAAAGACAAATCAACCTTATGATGAGGTACCGGATATCGACATAATAATAGATTCGCTTGTAAAATTAAAGAAGATTATGAAAGAAAATAAATTGGCTATTCAAGTTTTAATTTATAATTCTTATAAAAAAGATTTCTTATCAAATAACAATGAAAAGAATATAGAAAAGCTGGCTTTAGCTATAAAAACGATAAATCCAGATATTGTACAGATATATTCTATAGCTAGAATTCCAGCACAATATTTTGTTTATTCTATTGATGATAATAGAAAAAAGGAGATTGTTAAAATTTTTAAAGAAATCATAAATAACGATCAAATAAAAATAGAATATTATTAAATTAAGTAATAAATTATATTTTGTTACCTTATTTTGGTGATTAAAATGGAGAAATATATTGTAGGAGTCGATATTGGAGGTACATGGATTAGAGTAGCTATTTGTTCAATGGATTTAAGAGAAGAAAATATCAAAATAAAAACAACAAGAACTCTGAAGGAACATGAATATTCAATTAGCAATTCAGTTATTCTCTTGATTTCAGAGTTATTAGCGGAATATGATATAAACATTGAAGATATAATTGGAATAGGCCTTGCCTCAGCAGGACCTTTAGATATGGAAAAGGGAGAGGTCTTTAATAATGCAAATTTAGGTTTTAAAGTCATTCCCTTAATTGAACCGCTCCAAGATCGATTTCCAGAAATCCCAATTTATTTAATAAATGATTGCAATGCTTCAGTTCTAGGAATTCATTATTTTGAAGCTGAGGAGTACGAAAAAGATAATTTAGTATATATTACAATGTCTACAGGTATTGGTGGCGGGGTAATTTGTAATAGCCATTTATTACTCGGTAAAGAAGGTAATGCCGCCGAAATAGGGCATGCTATTGTGGAGCCACATAGTGACCACCAATGCAATTGTGGTGCTTATGGGTGTTGGGAAGTCTTTAGCTCGGGTACAGGTATAAAAAATAGAGCTTTGGAAGCATTAGAAACAAGTACCCTGAATTCGAAAATATTAATGTTCATGGTTGATAGTGACCCTTCTCGAATTACAGCAAAAGAAATTTTCCAAGCTGCCAAGGGAGCAGATAAATTTTCTAAAAGCATTATTGAAATGAGTTTATACTATAACAAAATTGGAGTGGGGTTAGTTAATAACTTTTACGATTGTAACTCAATTTATTTTGGAGGATCCTTAATGAAGGATCACGGTTTAATTATACCCTCTCTTGTCGAGCAATTTGAAGCAGATCCGTTACAGTTTACTATAAATCACCCCCCTAATATAAAAGTTACTCAGTATTTAGATGATATTGGTGTAAGAGGTGCGTTGGTCCTAGTCAAATACAAATTAGAAGGAAACCCAGTTATTGATTAGAGATTTATAATTCAAAAAAATGGCAGATTATAATCTGATTTTTACGTTTAGTGGTATTCGAGGGATTGCTAAGAAAGATTTTAATTTTAATATCGTAAAAAAATTAGGAATAGCATTTGGTTTATATCTTGAAGCAGAAGATAAAAGAGTAATAATAGGTAGAGATACTCGACCAAGCGGAGAATATATAGAAAAAGGAGTTATCGAGGGATTGGTTTCAGTTGGATACGAAATTATTAGATTAGGTATCTGTCCTTCCCCAGTAATTATTCATGCTAAAAATAGATTAAACATTCCAGCAGGAATAATCATTACTGGATCTCATAATCCTCAAGAATGGAATGGTTTAAAATTACTTTCAGGCATAACATTTTTAGGGAATATAGAACTGGAAGAAATTCATCAAATTATAAATAAAATAAATTTAGAAAGTTATGTATCCAAGGCCGATAATCCTTCAGATAAAATCACCAATATAGACCCAATTCCACATTACATCAAGCAATTATATAATAATATAGATTACGAGAATATTAGAGATCAAAATAAATTAAGAGTAGTAATTGATACAGGCGCGGGTGCGGGGAAGTATGTTACTCCCCTAATACTTAAAGGCCTAGGTTGTAAAGTGAAAGTGATCAATAATGATTTGCTTATTAATGAGGTATTCCCCAGAGAGATTGAACCAATTGCAAAAAATTTAAGAGATTTAATGATGGAAGTTTGGCAAGGAAAATATGATGTTGGGTTTGCTCATGATTCAGATGCTGATAGACTTGCCTTAATTGGAGAAAATGGGATTTGTTACCCTGAAGATGTAGTATTAGCACTTATTACAGATTATTATTTAAAGAATTTCAATAACGATTATGGAGAGATAATATTTATAACTAATTTAGCTTCTTCTTTAATGTTTGAAGTTCTAGCAGAAAAATATAATGCCAAAGTAATAAGAACACCAATAGGAGAAAAGTTCTTGGCTGAAAAGATGGAAAACTTGAGAAATGAACATGAAAAAACTTCTAATAACTGCTTAATTTTAGGTGGTGAGGGATCATGTGGAGGTGTAATGCTCCCTCATTTTAATAATACAAGAGATGGTATTTTTGCTGCAGCTAAAATTATTGAAATATTAGTCCATACTGGAGAAAAAATTTCTAGCTTAACAGCCCAACTTCCAAAGTATTTTTCTCATAGAGCGGTAATTGAGATTAAAAATAGAAATATATCTGTGATTATCGATTATGTGAGAAAAGAATTGATAAATGAAGGTGAAAACGTTATGCAAATTAACAATGACTTGAGATTTGGCCACGAAAAGGATTGGTTTGTATTAATTCATCCATCCAATACCGAACCTCTAATTAGGGTTATAAGTGAAGCAAAAACAGATTCTATGGCTAGGATTTATTGTGAAGTCACAGCTGAATTAGTTAAATTAGTTTTATCACAATTATAATAGATGTTACTATTCTACATTCGACGAAATCTAATTTACCTATTTAATTCTTTTAAAATTATTTCTGCTAACTTTTTTCCTGTAATAGGGGATAATTCTTCAAATTTAGCAGTTTTAATATTATTCACACTTCCAAAGTGTTTTAATAGCTTATTTCTAGTTGCAGGGCCTACACCTTTAATATCATCTAGTATTGAACCGGTTATTCTCTTTTCTCTTTGTTTTTTATGTAATCTCACCGCAAAACGATGGGCTTCATCTCTAATTTGTTGAAATAATTTTAAAATAGGAGAATTATTTGGTAGAACTATTGGATCTTTTTTGTTGGGAACATATATTTCCTCGAGTTTTTTTGCTAAACCAATAATGGGTATTCCCTCAAGTCCTAAACTTTTTAATACAGACACACCTGCATTTAGTTGGCCTTTTCCACCGTCAACTAGGATTAGATCTGGTAATTCAAGATTTTTTTGTAAGAGCATATTATATCTTCTTCTAATAACTTCCTTCATCATTGCAACGTCATCGGGAGTAGATTTACTTTTAATCTTATAATGACGGTAAAATTGTTTATACGATTTTCCATCTAAAAAATAAACCATTGAACCAGTTGCGTCACTCCCCTCAATATTTGAAATGTCAAAGCCTTCGATGATTTTTGGTGGCTTAGTTAAGTTTAATAAGGATTTTACTTCATCAAGAATCGTTTTAATTAAGTCTTCTTCTTTATTTTTAATTGTTTCCATTTTTATCTCTTGTTCAACTATTACTTTAGCGTTTTTTTTAACAATTCTAATTAAACCATATTCTTTTTCAAAAGGGGTTCTAATTTGGATGTTTTTTTTGAAATCCCTTAACACTGCTAAAAACACGTCTATATTTTCATATCTTTCAGGAATTACTATCGTCTCTGGCAAATTTTGTTTTATGTCTTGATAAAATTGCTCTATAACTAAAGGAAATATATCTTCTTTTTCAAATATCTTTTCTTTAAGATTAAAACTAAATGAGCTTTTATTCACAATTTTGCCATCACGAATATAGATAATAACCATGGCAAAATAATTATGATTTTCATCGTTATAATACCCAATTAAGTCTTTATTATCCTGCGTATTTAATATAACACTTTGATCCGTTGTAGAGCTATTTATTGCTTGTAATTTATCTCTCCAGAAGGCAGCGATTTCAAAGTTTAATTCTTCCGAAGCTACATTCATTTCCTTTTCAATCTGTGTTCTAAGCTCTGTAGTTTCTCCTTTAAGAAAAAGCTCAATATTTTTTATATTTTCTAGATATGATTTTTTATCGATAGCTTTAATACAAGGACCAGGGCATAGTTTCAGTTGATAATATAAACAAGGCCTTACCCTTTTTCTTATTTTCTTTTTACAGGAACAATAAGGAAAAATTTTTCTTAAATCTCTTAATATCCGAGTTATTTCTTTTTTATCTGTGTATGGGCCTAGAAATAAGTTCTTTTCTGAATATTTTTCAGGCCCTCTTATAATTCTTATTCTCGGAAATTCTTCCGAATAAAAAATCGCAACCCAAGGATAAGATTTAGAGTCCCGCATGATAACATTATATCTGGGTTGATGCTTTTTAATCTGAATATTTTCAAGAATATATGCCTCTTTCTCATTTTCAGTAACTATGTATTCAATAGATTTAATTTTTTGACGTAAATCTTTAATTTTTTCTTCATAATAGGGGTCATTAAAGGTTGATTTTGAAAAATATTGATTAACCCTTTTTCGAATATTAGTAGCTTTTCCTATATAAATTATGGATTTATTCTTATCAGTAAAAAAATATATCCCTGGTTCATTAGGCAAGCTTTTTCTTTGGAGATCTAAATCCTTCATGAAATAATTTTATAAATTTAATTCAATACTAAATTTCTGTATTGATATTCTATTATACTAAAAAAAATTCCTATATCAATATAAATATTGATAGAGACTAAATGTTATTTACTATTATTAATTATAAACAGTTAGTAAGATAACAAAACAAAAATTAGAATTTCTTCGGTAATAGAAGGTATATTTATTAGTTTATTGGGAAAAATGACATCAATTCGAATCTGCCCAAAATGTAAAAAGCCTGGACTTAAAAATGCTACTAATGTTTCTGGTTGGCTCGCACCAGACATGTATGAATGTACCAAATGTGATTATATTGGATACTTATATTTAGAAGTGGATCCTGAGGATCTAAAATCACAAAGCGATAATGAAATTGAATTGTGATTTTATTATGCTATATTTTTATAAAATTGTTTTTTTATGTTAAAACCAAGGTGTTATGATTTGGAACAATTATTGAAGGATGCTAAAAAAATTAAATCTTTAGAGATTCAAGGAGCAACAAATGTTGCTGTAAATGCTATTAAATTCTTACATGATTATGCTCATAGAATTGGTAAAGATTTGAGCATAGATATTTTGATTAATAAACTTTATGAAGCTAGAGAGATTCTATTTCAAACCAGGGCAACCGAACCAGCGATGAGAAATGGACTAAATTATATAATGAATAAATTAGAAAAAGAACGTAAATCACTATCTATGAATAAACTATTAGAAATAATATCGCACTATAAAAATGAATATAAAAAAATGCTTGAAAATTCAAAAAGAAAAATAGCAGAAATAGGAGCAAGAAGATTTCCAGAAGTAGAAACTGATGATGATTTTGTTGTAATGACTCACTGTCATTCTTCCATAGTAAATGCTATTTTCCTTGAAGCTAAAAAGCAGAATAAAACTAATTTCAAAGTAGTTGCTACTGAAACTCAACCTCGATTGCAAGGGAGGAAGACTGTGAATAATTTAATTAATGCTGGAATCGAAGTTATTCATGTAGTTGATAGTGCTATGAGATGGGCAGTCAATAATTTGGATGTTGATTTAATAATTATAGGAGCAGATTCTATTACGTCTGAAGGAACTATAATTAATAAAATAGGTTCAAGATTATTAGCCCTAGTAGCACATGAGGAGCATGTACCTTTTTATGTAGCCACACCTTTATTGAAATACAATCCGCAAACCTCATTTGGATTATTAGAAAAAATAGAAATGAGAGACCCTAAAGAAGTATGGGACGATGCTCCAGATAATTTGAGAATTTTAAATCCTGCTTTTGAGACCGTAAGTAGAAGATATATAGATGGACTTATAAGTGAAGCAGGAATTTTCGCCCCTAGTCATATTCATAATTATTTTACGAAATTATATCCTGATTTAATTTAAATTACATTCCCCATTTTTCAATAGCTTTTTTAAGTTCTATGTGTTTATTCGCAAATTCATCTAATCCTATTCCATCTAATGAGGCATCAACAGCTTGACGAATAGCTTTAGCTCCTGAAAATGTACCATTAGGATGACCATGACACCCCCCACCAAATTGGAATACCATATCTTTACCTAAAATTTCAATTAATTCGGGAACATGTAAAGGACTTAATCCTCCTGAAGCAACAGGTAGAGTAGGCTTAACGTTCAGCCATTCTTGGTCCAATAGAGTTTTATTATTTCCCAGAACTTTAGATTGTGTTATCACATTATTCGTTTCAAGTACTTCTTGTTTATCACCTTCCATTTTTCCAATGATAGTCCCTGTATGTAATTGATCCATCCCAATTAATCTCATTATCTTTGCTAATGCTAACATTGTGATTCCATGTTTTTTATTACGTGTGAATGCTGCGTGCATAGCTCGATGAGCATGGATAACAAGATCTATTTCTTCAATATAATCTCGAATTTCTTGTAATGCAGAAAATCCTACTGTAAAAACATCGATCATAACATATTCTCCCCCATTATTTTTTACAATATCTGCTCGCTTTTTCATGACACTTAATTTTGCTGTAACATTTGGCATGTAAATTTTCTTCTCTCCAGTCTCCTTCTCAACGACATCCCTAAGTTTTAGGGTTTCTTCGGTTCTTTTATCAAATTTATTAAACGTCATATTTGTTAAATTTTCATCATCTTTTACAATATCTAACCCTCCTAACCAAGCTTCTTGGCAAACTTTTGCGTGTTCTTTTTCATTTAATCCAACCTTTGGTTTTACTATAGTCCCTAATAATGGTCTTTTCTCGATATTTAGTAATTTTCTAATACCGTTAATACCATATTTAGGGCCCTTGTACTTATTTACAATATTTTTAGGAAAGGAAATATCTAGTAACCTTAAATTATTTAAAGTTTTCATACCAAAGATATTCCCCGCAATAGCACTCAAGATTTGAGGCATATTATCTGCTTCAAAAAGATCCTCTGTATATGCAATCTTTATAATTTGGTTATTATTATCAATGAAAAAAGTGGATGGCTTTAAGAGATTGACTATATCTTTTGACATCGTAGTGATGTCAGTCCAAGTCCCAATAGAACTTTCTTTTGCTATTTCTTCACATGCTTTTTCTAAATTATAGCAATCTAAGGTCTTCTCAACAAAATACATTACTATAAGATCTTTATTAGTCGGTTTATAGTCCAAATCAACATATTCTATCACAAAAAATCACTTTACTATGTTTAAATCGTGTTTATTATTAAAGTAATTATTTTTTAATAACAGGTCTATTTCCATTTATAACCAGGTATATTCACTTTCATCAATTTTTTTTCGTAATTTTTTTTCATCTTTTTTTAATTGACTTACTTTACTGTTTGTCGAATATTGTTTTATTTCTTCTTGGTGTGGTTTCCCTTCTTTATCATGTTTATGATCTTTAAGATGATCTACTCTATGTTCGTATTTTTTACTCATATTAATTACCCCTTTAAAATTAAGTAATATATTCATAACTCTTATAATTAGTTTTCGTAAATATTTTGACAATTTAGCCTTTAAAATTACTCAGAAATTCTCTCAAATATCCGTGAAAGTAAAAAAGAATGAAACAAACAATTTTTTATAATTTTTTATGATTTCTTGTAAGATTATAGGGAAAAAATTTTAAACTTTCTTTAATTATTCTAAAGAGTGATTAAAACATGAGTAAAGCAGAAATTAAACACATTATCATAAATGTTAAAGAATTAATTTTAGCTCCCAAGGTTGGTAAGGAACAAAATGCAGATGATTTATTAAGATTTCTTGTTGAACAATTACCTCAAATTGAGGTTGATCGTAACGGAGATCAACTAGAGATTACAATGCCAGAAAAGTTATCTAAAAAGACTATAAAATTAAGAATCAAGAAGTTTTTACACCAAAAAAATCTTTTTAATGAATTTAGACCTATTTTATATAGAACTCATGAGCTTGAAGGTTATATGATTAAGAAGAGAAAAGTTTTAGAATTATCCTATTATTAATTCTTTTCTTTAGAAATAATTATATATAATTTGAGATTTCTATTTTAAATGTGAATTTGAAACAAATTAAAATCAAGTCGATTAATGATTTAATGACTTGTATCAATTTAGCAAGCTCATTAGAATTAGCAGGATGGCCAAAACCGGGCAATGTTCATAGAACAAGAGATTATGCTACTTCTCGATATGAACACTTTTTATCTGGAATTGCTGCAATCCAGCCTATTTTTAGAAGATTCTGCGTTAGAGTTTTTAATAAAGTAAATGATGAAAATCAAGATTATTCATTTGTGGAATTGGGGAAATTTTTTAAAAGGGCGGCTAACGCAATGATGAAATGGCAATATGGAGGAAATGTTCTACTAGGGCATATATTAATTTTAGCACCACTAAGTATTGCAGCCTGTATATGTAAAAAAATAAAAAGATTTACTTTAGAAGATTATAAAAGGATTATTGAGAAAATAATAAGTGATTCTACTGTTCAAGATACAATCGATCTCTATAAAGCCATAAAAATTTGTAATCCTGGTGGATTAGGTAAAATTGAAAAATATGATGTTAACGATGATAAATCAATTATAGAAATAAAGCGAGATAAAATAAATTTAAAAGCAATTTTTGAATTCTCTAAAAGTTATGATTTAATTAGTTTTGAATATGCTACTGGATTCGAAATAACTTTAAAAGAAGGATTAATCTATTTTTTTAAAACATATAAAAAGTATAGGGATATAAATATTGCTACTGTGAACACATTTCTAAAATTACTTAGTGAACATCCAGATACATTAATAATTAGAAAATCTGGAAAAGCTGCTGCTTTATTAGTGTCTAACAAGGCCTCTAAAGCATTACAAAAAGGAGGGGTGGCCACAAGGAAAGGACTAAAATTAATCCTTAAACTTGACAAAAAACTTCACAAAAAAGAAGGAAAGATGAATCCTGGAGCAATTGCTGACCTAATTGCAGGTATAATATTCTGTAGTTTGATATTTGGATTAAAATTTTAGAAAAAAGAAAAACTTTTGATTGAAGAACAATTAATTAGAAGTAAAATAGTAGTTACATAATTAATGCTGAAGGTAATTATTCAAATGGAATTTTGCGATGAATGCGGTGGTATGATGTTTCCCTCTTCCGCTAACGGAATAAAGGTGTTTAAATGCAAATGTGGTGCCATAAAACCATTCTCTGAGGAAAAATCTGGATTTTACAAATTTAAAACAAAAATTGAACATCCTGTTCGAAGCGAAGTCACAAATTTAACAGAAATAATGGATTGGAAAGATAAACATTTAAAGAGCTCAATAAAAAATTTTAAATGCCCCCGTTGTGGTTATACAAAAGCACATTTAGAAACGAGACAAACAAGAAGAGCAGATGAGGGTATGACGCATTTTATTACGTGTCTTAAATGTGGAAAGATGAAAAAAATTGGTAGTTAATTAAAAAGAGCGAAGCTCTAATCTAGTAATTTTTCTAAAATATCTTTCTCATCAGTTTTCTTATAATAACTAATTTGAATTAATTTGTTTCTACTCTTGAATCCGGAGATGAATTTAATTTGATTAAGATTTATTTCAAGTTTCTTTTTTAATAATTTTAATAATTCTTTATTAGCCTTATTTAGAAATGGTTTTCTAGTTAATTTAATTAGAATATAATCATAATTATTCTCTATTAGAATTTCTTGAGTTTGAGAATTAGGTTTAACTACTATTTTAAGAATGAATATAGTGTCAGATTTTTTTTCAATTAAGTTCATTTTAGTAATTTATTTAATTTAATTGAACAAATTGATCTATATTGCTCTTTAATCTATTAAATGTAGGTTTGGATAATCGAATCCCTCCAGCAAGTTTATGACCCCCTCCATTTCCTCCTAATTCATCCTTAATTTGTGTAATTACTTTATTTACTCCTACACCTCTGTTGATTTCTATAAATTTTCTTGAACATCTAATACTGAGTTTTATCATTTGAGTTTTTTTTTCCAAGCCTCCAAGAAATAACATTTTTTCGGGATTAACAAGTTCATTAACCATACTAAAACTAGCTGTATCTGACCAATTACTTGGTTGTATCATCCCATTACCCGCATCAATAAAAATAGCTTTTTCAGTTTCGAATCGATTGAGATCGGTATAGACTTTTTTCAAATTTTTAGTTAAGTTATTGACATAATCAATATATATTGCTTTTGCATATCTTGTAATAGTTTTTTGTTGTATCATTGATAACGCAGCACTTATGTTTTTGAAAGATAAAATATTTAGTAATAATGCATGTTCAAACACAAATTGTAATAAGCCCTCTTTTTGAGGTATTAATGCATAATGACCTGTTTTTAAATGGGTATTTTTTTGGATTGCTTCAATTTCAGATTTTTCAAGTTCAGAAGTTTTTTTATTTGGATTTATTTGTAGTTGATTGAGAAATGATTTTATTTTTTCATCGGTCTCTCCACCCAACTGTTTTACAAAAGGTAAGATACTGAACTTTAGTCCATTTTTAATGGAATTATGCATCCCTCCAAATAGTATTAACCCTTCTCTATCTTCTACTATTTTCTCATCGATTAGCTCTTGATACACCTCTCTATTAAAGGATTCTAATCGATCCATTGATCTTAGCGAGTCTCCTGCTATTCCAATTGCAGTTAACCATGCATGATTAATAATAGAGGGAGTGATTTGTTTCGCAAACAAATATGCTAAAGTCGCTCCTGCAATATGATCAAGCCCATCAAATCCATAGACAGTTGGGTTTACAAAAAAGAGATTTTCAGGAAAATCATTCAATCCAACATCATTTTCCACTTCGTGATGATCTAAAATAAAAAAATGTTCTTTTCTTTTAGTAATAATAGGAATTAATTCGGTTAATGTAGAACCTACATCAGTAAAAATTAATGCTGTTTTTTCTGTTTGCCTTTTAGGTAAAATTCCATTTAAGTAAGCTGCCCAAGAAACAGATCGATTATAAATAAAATAATCAAAATTTTTTTTTAATTTATAGAGCAAGTTTTGGATGATTTGTAAACTACTAATTCCATCAGCATCATTATGAGATATTGCAATTATATTATTATATAGATTTTTTGAATTATCCATAAATACATCTACTGCATTATCAAGAGCTTCTAAAAATTTTAATCGATCCGGTTTCTTTGGCATTTATATCAAATTTCATTTGAAAATTAATTTAATTAACCAAAAATCAACTCAACACTTTATTTGAAAACTATTTTTTTAAAATCATTTAATAGATATTTATATTTTTCTCTAAAATAGATTTTAAATAAAATAAAAATAAATTCAAGAAATATAAATATTCCTATAATATCAAACCATAAGAATAAATTGAACTAAAATTTAAAAACCGAGGAAAAATTATTTAATTTTAGTAAAGTTTCTGTTAAAATAACTTCGATATTAGATAATGCGTAAAAATAAACCTAAAATTTTTGCAATCCTATTAATTATATTAAGTATTTGGAGTGCTTCAATTCATCATATAACTCCTAATTCTAAAATTAATGTTCCGTATGAAAATAATACAGAATATGATTTACAAACTCAAGGATTTTCAGAGGATGATTATATCCCGATTATTGAAGATGAAAAACAGGCATTAGGTAATATAACCATAACCAGTTTTGATTTTGATGAAGTAGGATTTTTTAATAACTCTCAAAAATATCCGGATCTTGATGATGATTTCGTCTCTGGAGCTTTAAATATGACTTTTCTTGGAATCAATTTCACAGAAACTAAGGATGTTGCTCAAATTGATAATCTTGATGAAAATATAATTGATTCACATAAAATAACCGTAGTTCTTAATGAATCTATTTATGTTAAATATAATACTTCCGTTCCTAATTCAGAAGGATATTTAATATACGGTCCTCGATTATATCCCTGTAAATTAATCCAACTCCGAATCTTAAGTAATGGAACAGATTATGTAAAAGAAGTTCCTGAAGCAAATTATAGTATTGACAGCTCCAACTTTTTAAAATTCGTATTCAATAAAAATTTCATAAAAGAATCTCATAATTTTTCGATGTATCTTATATGGGAATATAATTTAACAATAAGAGATTGGGTATTATTTCAACATCCAGAGGATAAAATATTAGTTTCACAAGAAGAACAAGTAGTAAATGCACTTTTTCATTATGATTTCAGTGTTCTAGGTTCTAAATTTGCTACAAATTCTTTAACTTCAAAAGTTAATGCTGATAATCTTGATATTAATCTACAAGTAAAACCCCCTGATAAAGAATTGCTTGATGATTATAGTTTAGAAATTAATAATGTTACAATCAGTGATTTCGTAAATATCGATAACTCAATTAATATATCATCTACAGGAAATCGAGAATCTATAAATTTAAATTTTACAACCAATTATACCATTAAATTTGAAAATCCAGTTGAGAAGACTTGGGCAATTGACCGTTTAGTTGAACATAGAAACGTGAGAGAAAGAATTTATTTTCCTTCATTAATAGATGGACCAATACATATCATCTTAAAGTATCTTATGATTTATGAAAAAACTATAATATTAGATCAAGTAATTTCGAATTCTTCTTTATTTGAAAGAACAGTTTCTTATTATGATCTAAATTTGACCCAAATAGAGGAGGAATTTAGGCAAAGTTTAATATTTACAAAAAATGCTATAAAAAAGCAAGGGTTAAAAATAATTCTTCCATATCTTATCTTTGGAGAAACAAATCCCGTAATGATTAAATATGATGCTAATAACGTTTTACTCATTAAAGTTACTGATAACATTAACATGCCTTTAGTAGATGTAGATATTGTTTTATATTATTTTCAAAAGCAATATGGTACATATATTTCTAACGATTTAATTCAACCAATGGCACCCGTTTCTACAAATGAGAATGGGGAAGCTGTGATAAGAAATGTACCTAATGGTAATTATACTGTTATGATATATGAAGATGGAAGGTTAATTAAAGAAAGTGCTATAAATACATATCAAAGATTTAATTACATTGTCTCAGATGAAGTCCATTTCCCTTTAGTTATTCTGATTTTTGGGGCTATAAGTGGTGTATTTATATTATTAGGAGTTATTTTTTATATTCAATATAAAAACCGTCAAAATCTTAAATGATTGTTATCTTTGTTGATAATTTAGAAAATTTCATTGAATTTTTAAAAAAAAGAATAATGAATGAGATTTTCTACGAATTTAAAGAAAATCCCAGTGAATCAGATTTAAACAGTGAAATCAAAATTGAGATAATACTTCATTTTTTAGCTAAGGTTGAGGGAAATTTAATATTATATGAAACTAAACAATCAATTAACAAACCAAGTAATTCTAATGTTGATAAAGAAGTAATCAATTCTTTAAATAATATATTTACTCAAGTAGATTCTTCATTAGCCCTCGTAAAAGGAAAGATAAGAGAGATTTTTTTATCCTATTCTACCTGAAAGTAATTTTCATTTAGAACTCATTAATTCTCCATATCCAATTAATCTATATCGCCTATTTATAATTCTGGATATAGCAAATATAAATTCTTCAGGAATACAAATTGGAGGATTTAATTGTAAGATATAAGAATTTTTAAGAATCTTCGTGATCGTTCCTGCTGTTTTTTCTGTGCCCACAACTAATAATAATTTCTCATTGTGTTTAAGCTCTGTAACTTTTATTTGCATTTCTGAGCCAATAACTCTATCAAGGAGGTGGACTTTTAATTCAACTTCAGAAATAACCTCTGGTAAAGTATTTGGTTTTCCAACCAAATGGCCTATTAATGAATCTCCTTTAGTTAAAGCAGGATCTAGCTTAGTTCTTAATCCTATTAATCCACCTGGTCTAGCTTCATCTAAAAGACTAGTACCTTGGCTTATACTTACTACTTTTGACTTAATTGGTGCATAATTGCTTTTTATTCTTATACCCGGCTTGATTTCAATTTCATCTCCTACATCTATTTTTCCTTTTAAAACTGAACCTCCAATTACACCGCCTTTTAACTTTTCAATATCTGTTCCGGGTTTGTTAATATCAAAAGACCTAGCTATTAAAAATTGAAACTCTTCATCTTCATTTAATTTTGGAGAGGGTATAATTTCTTCATAGGCTCTTACCACTAATTCGATATTAGTACCAAATACGGCTGATATAGGTATTATGGGAGCATTCTCTGCAATTGTACCTTTAATAAATTTTTTTATTTGATTATAATTTTCTGAAGCTTGTTCTTTAGAAACTGCATCAATTTTATTTTGAATTATAATTAAATTTTTAATACCTGCTATATTTAAAGCAGCAAGATGTTCTCGAGTTTGAGGTTGAGGGCAAAATTCATCAGCAGCAATTAATAAACAAGCACCATTCATTAATGATGCTCCACTTAACATTGTAGCCATCAAAATTTCATGTCCGGGAGCATCTACAAAAGAAATATTTCTTCTGAACTCTATATTCCCTCCACATTTACTACAACTCAACTTGGTTTGCCCTTTTTTACGAGCTTTTTCTGCCATATAATACGTTAAATACTCATCACAATCAGGACAATATAAAACGGTAGCATTCGAATAGCCTAATTTTATTGATATTCCCCTCTCCTGCTCCTCTGAGTGCCTATCAGTCCAATCTCCCGTAAGAGTTTTAACAAGGGTCGTCTTCCCGTGGTCTACATGCCCTACCAGCCCTATATTGCATTCTGATTGTTGTTTTATCAGTTCCTTCATATGAGATGCCTTTTCAGATGAAAATTTTTTTGAAGGTTTTTTTGCCACCTTCTCAGGAGCTTTTTCTTTTGGAATTTCAGTTTTGGATTTTTCTTTTAATAATTCTTTTGCGTTGTTTATGTATTTAATTGCTGTGGATTCTCCCACTCCTTTAATTTTTATGCTGATCAAATCTGCAGGTTTACTCGAAGCTAATTTTTCAACTGTGTCTATCCCTGCTGCTCTCATTTTTTCAGCAGTAGCTTTACCTATTCCAGAAATATCTTCTAAATCTTGCGTCATATCAAATTAAATTTAAATTCTTCAGATTACTTTACCTGAGAGAATTATTCTAAATTCTCTAGGAAAATATAAGATGTATTTTATATTAAATTAATCGTCAAATATAAGATTTTTATATAAATTTAAATGGATATCCTATTTTTGCGTTTCTATTGTTTTAATGGCACCAGCTTTCTTTTCAAGCTCTTTATATGAAACTCTTAAAAGACTATCAACATAAAAAGTAGATAATTTACCACATGATTTATCATTATGATGGACATATATTGGGGCAGGATATTGAGAGGTATCAATATCTTCTTTCTCAATCTTAAATATTATTTTCCTATTACAATGAGGACAAGTATTAAAACTTAATGGCATAATTGATAGCTCTTTTATTCTATATATATAAAATCCTTATTTTTAATTAGTTATAATATCAGAAAATATATTATTTACTCTAAAAATAAATATAAATCGAATAACTTTTATTATTATTTGAGATGAAACAATTGAATTTGAAAAAGATTCTTAAACTATTGTTTATATTTTCTATTTTCTTTATGTTTCTTCCCCTTAATTATAATTTTGACACTAAAGATACTTCTAAGGATAATTTATTAAATTCCCTAAACTTATCTAATAATTTTTCAAGTATTGATTTATCTAAATTGCCTGAAATTGATACTAATAGTTGGTATAACCCAAAGGTTGAAATGTTAATAATAACGCCAGATGATGAGGATTTTATTAATGCAGTTTCTCCCTTAGCGCAGTGGAAAAATGATAAAGGATTAAAAACAATAGTGTTAAGCAATTTTTCAGAATATTCTGGGAGGGATGATACAGAAAGAATCAGAAATATGATAAAATCTTATTATGAACGTGAAAATATCAAATGGATTCTGTTAATTGGCGATGCCCAAGAAGACTTGATCCCTATTAGGTACGTTTACAATCCAGATGTAGTTATAATGGGACCAGAAGAAAGTGAACATCTTAATTGGGATGATTATTATAAACCTACTGACTTTTATTATGCTGATTTAAATGGTTCTTGGGATGAGGATAATGATGATATTTTTGGGGAATCTGCAGAATACAACAAAAACGGCAAAGATGAAATCGAATGGACTCCAGAGGCTTATGTGGGTCGATTGCCTGCTGATTCTGCTACAGAACTTGAAATAATGGTAAATAAAACTCTAAAATATGAAATGGACCCGAGTATTGGCAATTGGATGAATAGAATGCTGTTAGCGGCGGGGATAACAGAAATGTTTCCAAATGATTATGATGAGGATGAAGCAAGATTAACCCAATATATTTGGACAAATTATGTGATTTCAGAGATGAATTTTACTCATTTACATAAAACTACTTCTAGTTTTGATCCAATTTCCCCTCCTCCGTACCCTAATAATGATTCAATTTTAGATTCTAATAATTTTGATACACATTTCGATTCAGGTTATTCAACAGTCTTTTTTGCAGGCCATGGTAATCCAACAACACTTGCTAGTTTGGGCATTTCTCCTTCAGTTTATGATAATGCAGATGCTTCTTCAAGTGAAAATTTAAACATGCCCTCATTGTTTTATGCTTTTGCTTGCACAAGTTCATCTTATGATAAAAATGACAATAGTATTGGAGAAATTCTAATAAAAAGAGCAGAGGCTGGAACAGTGGGATATATCAGTGGTCTTAGAGTTACTTGGTATGCTATAAATGATACAAATTTAGAGTGGTTGAATCGCGGAAATGCTAAATTATTTTGGAAAACATTCTTTGAACAGAAATATTTCCAACAAGGAAAAGCATTATATGAATCTAAAGTAGATTATATTAATTCTGGTATATTTTCACCCTATTCTCAGTATTTCGAATGCCATCGAAAAAATATATTAACTTATTGTTTACTTGGAGATCCTGAATTAGATATCTATACTGATAAACCAACAAAAGCTCAAAATCCATTTACTGATTTTTATCCAGAAGGTCATTTTATATCAACTACCATAAGAAATTCGAACAATAAGATTGTCCCATTTGGTAGAGTTCATTTAAAAACTGGTGATGGAAAATATCGAACCATTTATGCAGATGAGAATGGTTTAGCCAACTTTAGATTGCCACCTCAAGCAGATGAAATTTATTATGTTACTATCACAGGTCATAATTTAGTACCTTCATATTTTAATTTCTCAACTATCGCCAATAACTACAAACCGCAAATTATCAGCGCTACTTGGTTCCCAGAATCTCCTTCCATTTCAGATAAAATTTGCTTTAATATCACCACATTTGATAATCATTCAGATATTGAATGTGTTTTTATTTTGTTGTCTAATAATAATTTCGAAGATTACTCTTATTATCGTATATCTAATGATAAATACCAAGAACTAATAACTTTAGAGTATGAGCTTAATAAACTCGATCCAGGAGACTATTCCTTTGCATTTTTCGTAAGAAATTATGCTAATAATTCAAATGCCCTATATAACGAAAATTTCAAATTTACAATTCCAAAGCCCTTAATGGATTATGTGCTTATAGTTGTATTAATTATGATTAGTAGTTTTGTTGGTATTTCATTTTTTGTAATATTAAAAGGGTTAAGAAAACAAAAAAGCATTATTAGATAAATAAACCTCATATCTTTCAATTTTCGTTATGGCAAAAAACAAGAAGGTTTTTTCAACTATACCTTTTAAAGTTAACGATTTGTTATGAAAAAATTTAATTAGTAGCTTTTACTATTTCTATTTACTCAAAACCATATAAGCAAAGCATTTTTAAAAAAAAATAGTTGAGCTTATGAAATGGTGAAGTTGGTATTTTTAACCACAAAAGTTAAGTGCTTTTCGCACGGCGCTGGAAGTTAAACTGTTTTGCGTTGAAGATAGTACTGCAATTGCGATTTGTGGGAACTTTCAAACTGTGGCTACGGCTACGGTCATGGTGAAACAGGAAAATACCTGGTCCCATCCGAACCCAGAAACGCAAAAAATTTTGTGGTTAAAATAATTCTCTCTAATATGTCCAATTTTTATCAAATGAAAAATAATTTTTTTAAGTGTTCTTTAATTAAATTACATAATATCTAATAACTGTTCAACTGAAATTATCAATATGCCGGAAAAATTAACAGTAATTTTAAAATCCATTGGAAGGAAGTGGTTTTTAATCCTTATACTTATCATTGCGGTTGTGGCTATATTCAATCTGCAAGCTGGTATTTGGATGGCAGGTATTACATTGATTTTATATGGTCTTTCATATATACCAAACTTGTTTTTTAGTAATAAACTCAAAAGATTTCTAAAAAACCAAAACACTATAGATGATAAAACAATCTCAAAACAGTTCAAGCGAAAGTATGAAGAAATTCAAGAAAGATTATTTGAATTATCCCAAAAACAAAGAAAGAAAGATTGGTTGATTATTTTTCTGAATAAACAATATATCTTTTTTAATACACTAACAGTTGCTAAATTCAAAGAGTTATATAATAAAGGTCTTGGAGAAAAAGAAATCTTAGAAAAACTTAAGAAATTTAATGTAAATACTCGCGCAGAAATTAAAGCAATTGAAGAAACTTTAATCAAAAACGATAGATTAACTGAAAGAGAAATCTCAGTGAAACAATATCGGGATAAACAGAGATATACTTGAATTTATTATCTCTTATCTTTTTATTACATAAAAGTAGGCTTTCTTTTATTTTATTATATTTGATATATCTCTAAAGATTAATACAGCTAATTCTGTTTGACCTTCCACATTAAGTGCAGCACTACTAGATGTACACCAGGAAGCAATTCGATTTCCTTGTATGTCAATTAATTCATGTTCTTGTTCATGAATTTTGTCGTCCAAAAATGTCTTTTTAGCTATGCACTTATTGCATGGTTTTTTAAGATCTCTAAAAACCTCATAACATTTCTTTCCTTTTGTATCTGAACCGAATTGATTTTTAGCTACGTTATTACTCCAAATAATATTAAATCCTTTATCAATTAAACAAATAACGTCTGTTAATGAAGAAATTATTCCTGCTAATAGTTGATTACTACTCCTTAGTGTTTCTTCAGCCCATTTACGTTCTAAAGCTCCACCAATAATTTCTGAAGAGGTTTTCAGTAAAGAAAAATCTTCTTTACTCCATGTATTCATCTTCTGAATATTATCAAACCCAATAAATCCATATAATTCTCCCTTTATGTGCACTGGGAATGCTAAGAATGATTTTATTGCTAAACTCTCTAATTTTTGTCTTGTTGCTTCAGCTTTCTTAGGAAGTTGAGAAACATCTGGAATATAGACAAGTCGATGTTCCTGACACTGTTTTAAGCACCATGGATATCTCTCAACATGTATTACTATTGAATCTAAATGTTTGGGTTCAATATCTTCAAGACACCATTGCTGAGTAAAAAATTCTAGAGAGTTTTCTTCATTAAATAATAATAAGTAAGCACGATTTGCCTCTATTAACCTTCCCATTTCAATTAATGATAAATTAATTGTCATATCGGTATCAACATTTCCGATAAACCTAGAAGAGATTGTTGACAAAAATTGTTCAATTTTTAGTTTTCTTTTTAGAATCTCTTCAAAATTTTTTTGCTCGGTAATATCCATAACAATTGTTTGTAATACCTTTTTTTTCCCCAATTTAAGTATCGACATTCTAGAAAGAATCCATGCACTAGTTCCATCTTTTTTTTTAACTTGTAGTTCGATTGGTTCTAATAACTCCCCTTCTTGTATCTTTTTATATCTTGATTTTAAAACTGATAAATATTTGGTTGGATATACTGGTAATTCTAAATAGTTTTTACCAATTAATTCTTCTTTCTGAAATCCAAATAATTGACTTGTAGAATCATTTATATCTAAAATTTCTCCTTTGGAACTAACTAATATAATTGCATATGGAGAATGTTGAAATAAATGCCTGAACTTTTCTTCAGATTTTTTAAGATTCTTTTCAATTTCTATACGGGTACTTATATCTTCGGTATGTACTATGACTAAATCAGGAGGTACAAAATAATATTTAACAGATAAGTATAATTCTTCACTTGTAGTTTTCATCTTATATTTTAATTCTTTTATGTATCCACTTTTCTCTTTTATACATTTATCTAATTCTACTAGAAGTTCTGGTTTATTTTCATGGAAAACAGAGGCGTTTTCACCTAAATATTTTTTAATTTTTCCATTAGTAGCTTTTACTGCAGCAATATTATAATCTATTAGTATAAAATCGTTGTCAACCTTTTGCCAAACATATGAAGGAATAGGAATGTTGTTAAAAAAAGTTTTTATATTATCTTCTGATACTTTAAGTATATTTTCTATAGATGCCATTAGATTTCTCCTCCTTAACACAAAATAAGATAATTATTTAGATCGCTTCTAAAACACTTTTATTTAAAAGATATTACTTAAAATTTGTATGCATTTATTTATTATTAGCTTTATATATTTAAGAGTTTCTAATTTGGAAGTTTTTTA
>JBATUM010000233.1:0-1676 GCA_049671145.1 Promethearchaeia archaeon | reverse complement strand
TAGCTCGATAGTATTAACATTTAGTTCAAAAGATATGAAAGAAGCTTCAAGTGCTTTTTTCGAAAAAAGAGACCCTAAATATCCCCTACTTTAAAAAAAAAAGATAATTATTATTGATATATGTCATATGAATCTTCATCCTTTTTCTCATGCCCTTCTTTCTTTTTCATAAATTCTTTTAATAATATACTCCCTGTCTCATCCCGTTTAAGTATAAGTTGAGTAAGTATATTTTGTTTCCTTTGGAGTTCAAGTAATGTATTTGCAATATGATTCATTAATTCAAATTGAATATGACACATGTTTCTCTTTTCTTCTTCTCCACATTCATCACAATATTCGGCACATGAACGCCAATCTTGAAAAAATAAATCTATATTTACATCATCAACTGTTAACAAATTTTTTTCACAATCTTCACAGTTTTTATCTGCTTTAATTTTTAAATCGTGAATTAGTTTTTTTATGGTTTCTAGTAACCTCCATTTTTCTGTTTCATAAAGTTCTCTAAATTCATTTTCAGTTAAATCTATTATTTCTTCGGCCATTCTAATTTACCTTTATAATCCGACTTTTAATATAATTATAAATTTATTATAATAGGATGAGATTTAAATTTATAAGAAAATAAAAAAAAGAGAATAATAAATGTTCTACTTTCTGATTTGAACCTTTGGTTGGATTTGAGAAGCTCCACCAAAATTAGTTATAACAGGGCAATGGGTAAATACTTTATCCATTAATTCATTAATTTTTTCTTCTGAAGCATCAGCTTTAATTCTTATCACTGGTTCTAATTTATCATACCCAGCTAATTTGCTATCATCAATACCAAAAAGGGCTCCAAGGTTAATATGCCCTCGAGAGTAAACCTCAAGTTCCTCAATCTTAATATCCATTATTTTAGCCCAAAATTTCGTAACTGCTATTATACATGCCCCAATAGCGCCCAAAATTGCCAATAATGGAGAAGGCCCCTCATCAGTTCCATCTAATCCGCCAGGAGCGTCAATTATCATTACATGTGGCTTTGCTCCCATAGTAACTTCACATTGCATGCCTTCATCTTTCATTACACACTTAACATTGAAATTTTTCTCTCCAGCACTCCAATCTGCCTTTATTGCTTCATAAGTTTCTTTAAAACTTGGCATTTTTATTCACATTGATAAAAGAATAATTATTCAAAATTATTATATATGATAAATAAACATTTCATTTAAAATTGTTGAAAGAATTAATTCACTACTTTTATCCCAAATTTGCTAATTTTTCTTTTAAGATTTTTGAATTGATTATAATCTAAAAGGACAATTTTTATGATTATTAATATTATATTTAGGTTAATGAGAAAATACAATTTTAGGTAGAAATAATATTGGAAGAAAAACCTGTATCTGAATCCAAAGTTGAAATTGCCCAAGTAATGTATCCAGAACATGCAAATCCCGCTGGAAATGTTCATGGAGGGCATATTCTCAAATTAATAGACCAAGCAGGAGCTATTGTGGCTGCTCGGCACACGCATAAAAACGTCGTAACAGCGAGCGTTGATAGCATGTCATTTATATCTCCAGCATATGTGGGAAATTTAGTGTTCGCCAAAGCATCTTTAAATTATGTTGGTAGAACTTCTATGGAAGTGGGAGTCAGAGTTGAAGCAGAATGTTTAAAGA
>JBATUM010000232.1:0-1732 GCA_049671145.1 Promethearchaeia archaeon | reverse complement strand
TCCAATAATAAGAGGTAGTACTAAGAACCATGGAAATGGTGGACCTTCACCAACGGAGTTGCAGACCAACCATCATTCCATCCCCAAACCCCATTAAAACCATCAGAAATTACTGTGACATTTTCTGAATTTTGATTACTCAATCTTAAATCGAAATCGCCATAAATTAAGTTAAAATCTTGAGAAATTTCATTATTTATTGAAATTAAACTTAGACTTGAAATCAATAAAAAAGAAACAATAATCAACCCGATAAAGTTAAATGTTTTTCTTTTCAATGAATTCACTTTTATTTTAAAAAAACAGATTTTGATAATACATACTAACATTCATAATATAAGCTTTTACTATTTTAGAATCTTAAACAGTATTCTGAGAATAAATTTCAACATGGAAGTGAGGAAATCATAAACCATCAAAAGATTATTGTAATACTAAATTTTACAGCATCCAACTTCTATTCCGCATTTAAAATAATAATAGAAAAAAAAAATTTATATTAACTAATTACGTTTTCGCTCAAGAAAAATTAAGGTTAAAGCCCATAATGCAGCAGTTGATATCAGAACAACAAGAGTATATCCCGGAATCGATGGATCCTCAGGAGTTTCAAAAAGAGAAGCTATGCTAACTTCTTTGAAATATATGCCACTGTGCTCTATTACATTTTCCCCTCCAGGATGAACTTATCCAAGTTCTTCCACAAGATCTAAGGAAGCCCTTTTATCGAAATTGCGGTCATGATATAAGTGAATTTCCAGATTGACTGGATCGAAAACATTACTATATTTGGTGGCATACATGCCTTCTTGATGTACTGCATCAAGGATATCTCGGCATGCATCAACTATTAAGTCCATTTCTGCCGTTATGTTCTCAAGCATGGTAGTAACTGTGGAATATCGATTACAAGGATAGTATCCATTACTGGGATTTGCTAGGTTAAAGTTAGTCGATACCAGATAATGTGATGAAAGCTTACGAGTAAAATTAAATTCCCCGTCAGTGCCAACACTCACTACAACGGCATCACCAGAAGCATCTGCATAATGTAACTGACAACTCCAAACAATACCTAGATTATGAGTAAGGTACCAATCGATAACTTCACTAACACTTGCACATTCAAAAAGAGTTTGTTCTATTACATAAGTATAAGGAGATTCCCGCTCAGGATGGGGATTAAGGGATAAAGGTGGAAGACCATTCCCATCCGCGCAAAGACCTTGGTCATTCATTCCTCCCTGTGCATACCCATCATGTGGATCATTATTATAATTGAACCCAAAACCTACACAACCATATGCAGTAATATTTCCTGAAGGTGTAGTGATTTCTTGAGAAGGTAAAAGCCACATATAAGTCCCTTCTAAGAGATAATCCTCATTATTACCGAAGTATACAGTATTGCTAATATTTGCTGTAAAAATAGTACAAGAGTTAGGGATCAAAAAATTTTGACTTTCTTTAGACTGAGTTTGCATGAAAAATATATTAGTTATTGAGAAAAATATTACCCATCCAAACATAATTGAAAGAATTGCTCTCGAAAAACGAAATCGATTCATTATACTCCTCTATTAAAGTTTTAATAGATCTAATTATTTTTGATTTAATTATAATTAATATCATTCCCATATTTTAATAAACAAGTAAAGAATTTATTTATACGTATTTGTAAATATTAGCACAAATATTAAATGAAATTCGGTTATTTCACGAAGTATTACTT
>JBATUM010000231.1:0-2332 GCA_049671145.1 Promethearchaeia archaeon | reverse complement strand
CATTAAATTTGTGTTAATCATTCCCGGGAAAAAGATATTTATTTTTAAGCCAGAATCCTTTTTTTCAAATTCTTCTGCCAAGCATTTGGAAAACGCGAGGACTCCTCCTTTAGAGGCAGAGTAAATTGTCATATTTTCTGTAGGTCTATCGGCACCAGCACCGCCTAGCGTAATAATCCGTCCATATCCTTGCTTTATCATATGAGGAAGTACTGCAGAAACAGAATTAATGGTGCCTATGAGGTTAATACCGATTATGGTTTTAGCATTGGCATTCGCTTTCTCTAACGGGATGTATTCAAATGGACCATACGTCAAGTTTACACCCGCATTAGCAACTAATATACGTACCGAACCGAACGTGTTAATGGTCTTATCTACGATTGATTTAACGGCATTGGGATCAGAGACATCACATGGCATACCTATAACTAAATCCCCAAAGTCTTCTTTAAATTCGGCGAGATTCTGTTTTACATTGTTTTCTTTGCTGGAGCAAATGGCTACTTTACACCCTTCACGAAGAAATAGCTCTGCAGTTTTTTTCCCAATTCCACTCGTGGAACCTGTTACAAGAGCGGTTTCATTTCTCATACTCACTTCATTATCACTTTGTTATTTTAATTTCTCTTAATAATAAATTTACTTGTTAAAATTTAGTAAATGTTTCAGTTATAAAATATTAAATTGATTTTTACAATTATGCTAATAGTTTACATTTTTGTTTAAAATTGAAAGTTATTGAGTATATTATTATTGTTTCAATGATTTAGAGAAATATCGATTGAAATAGAAATTACTTACTTGAATAATGGTTAAAGAAATTAAATCGTCCAAAAAACCAATAATGGGATGGGTATGTACCTACACCCCATTAGAATTGATTTATGCAGCGGGTTTCCAACCATACCGTATATTTGGTCATTCAAATCCAGTCAAAAACGCAGATTCATATATACACCCTAATTATTGTCAATTTGTGAAATCAACCATCGATGTTGCTGTAGAAGATGGATATAATTTCCTTGAAGGAGTCACATTTGTAAATTCTTGTGATGCTATGAGACGACTTCATGATGTTTGGAAAGAGTTTGTTTCTACAAAATTTATTTACATTTTAGATATACCGATGGGCTATTCATCATTAGGGTTGAAATATATTAAGACGGAATTTGAAAAATTTAAAATTGCGTTAGAAAATTACACTTCAAATGTTATTCAGGAAGAGACACTTGAAGACTCCATCGATTTATTCATAAAATCTCGTTCTCTGTTCTATAGTCTGAATTCCTTAAGGTTTAAGAATCCTCCCCAAATAACTGGAAGCGAAATCATAGAAATTACATCAGAGTTTTTTAAATCTGACCCAAAAATCTGGAATGAACGAATAAAAGAGAAATTAACTATTTCAGAAAAAAACGCAACTAGATCTGATATAATTACAAAACCAAGATTAATATTATCGGGAAGTCCCATTCATGATGTCAACTTTATTTCATTTATCGAAGATTGTGGATTTAATGTTGTTTATGAGGATTTATGTACAGGAAGCAAGTTTTTTGACATACAAATAAATAAATCTAATGATTTATTAAGTGCTTTGGGTGAAGCATATCTGAATAGAGTCCCATGCGCCCGTATGATGAAAATTGAGGACCGGGCAAAAAATATTTTAAATATATCCAAAAAATATAATGCTAATGGAATAATCCATCATTCCTTGAAATTTTGTGATACATACCTGTATGATGTGCCGAGATTGAAAGAACTCTTAATTGAAAAGGGATTAAATGTCTTATTTTTAGAGAGTGATGGATCTTTAGGAAGTCTTAATCAGTTAAAGACACGAATTGAAGCATTTTTAGAAATTATAAAAAGTCAAATGAGATGATTTAAAAGTGGTTGATTATACTTTATTGAAGCAATATTTTTTCCAACTTAAAGATGCTCTTAAAAAGAAGTTGGAGTTAAAATTAACACCTCGTAGGAAATTCATTTATGAAATAGCTCGTCTTGGAACTCGTATTTTTGATGAGAATTGGTCCAATGGATGGACAACCGTATTTGTTCCATATGAAATTTTAAATTCTATGAATGTTTCAGGGATGTTTGTAGAATTTTTTGGGGCGATGCTCTCAGGAGCGGGTTTATCGAGAAAATATTTTGAATTAGCTGAAAGCAAGGGTTATTCAACTGATAGTTGCTCATATCATCGAACAATTATAGGAGCAGCTATGGATGGGTTAATTCCTGAACCAGACGTGCTAATAGGAGCAAGCATTCCATGTAATGGCGGTGTTAAAGCGATAAGACGTATTGGAGAGATATTTAA
>JBATUM010000230.1:0-6343 GCA_049671145.1 Promethearchaeia archaeon | reverse complement strand
AGAACTGAATAAATAGGTAAAGAGTATAACTATCATAAAAATTGTTGCCATTCCTCAATAGTTAACTAAAAAAATTATGAGAGTAGATATTTATTATTTTTTAAGAGAATCAAAATTATTATTCATGTGTTAATTATGAAGATTGCGATACTATCTGATATTCATGGAAATATGACCGCATTAAGCGCGGTGCTTTCTGATATGAAATCTCTCGATGTTTCAGAAGTTGTATTTTTAGGTGATTTGGTTATAAATGGACCAGCTCCATTAGAAGTATTTCAAGAATTGCGAAAGTTAAAATTTATTTGCTGGATAAAAGGTAATACTGATGCCTGGTTTGAAGAAATTGATGATAATTGGTCTCCAACTACAAAACAAGAAATAGATTTATATCAAAATTACATCTACGCTCGAAATCATTTAACCAGAGAATCAATAGAATTTTTATTAAGCCAACCTGAGAAGTGTTCTTTTGAAATAGGTGGAGTTAGCATCTTAGCCGTGCATGGATCCCCACGGTCTATTTCGGAAGGTATAGGAGAAAACAATTCATATGAAGAACTTAATGAAATTTTTTCCAGCGTAGAAGAATCGATTGTATTGTGCGGACATACCCACATTCCATGCATTAGAAAGATTGAAAATAAAGTAATTTTCAATGTAGGAAGTATTGGAATGCCCTTAGATGGAGATAGTAGGGCATCTTATGGTCTAATTGAAATTGAAAATAATACCCCTAGATGTTTAATCCGAAGAGTTTTATATCAAATAGATAAAAATCTGACAGATGCAAAGATTAATAACCTACCAAATTTAAAAAAGTATGAGAAAATTCTAAAAGAAGCGAAACTACCTTCTAAAATACTCTGAATTTATCTCAGTTCATCCGGCTCTTAGGTTTTAACTTTAAAAATTGAATAAGTTCCATTCGCTTTCGCGACAAGAGTTTCACCATTCATAATCTCTGATTCAAGAACGCCAATCGTTTTTCCTTTATGAATTACTTTAGTATCACATATAACTGTTCCTTCCCTAACGGGTTTAAAATAGCTTATTTTAATTTCCACAGTCGCACACAGCTCATCTTTTTCTAATAACGAGTATAATGCGCCTCCCATACCCGTATCAGCCATTGAATATAAAACTCCTCCATGCACCACATTATGTGGATTAAAATGCTTCTCATTTATCTGTAGAACACATTGGGAATATCCTGTTTCAAATTTTGTAAATTCAAAACCGATTAAATCGCCAAATTTATGAAAACCTTTCATTTTAAGGGGAAACGGTTTAGGCATAATCTTTCAATAATTTTTTTAGTTATGAACATACTTATTAAGCTTAATTTTTTTATATTACTTTTTCATTTTTTATTTCACTCAAAAAACTAATATATATATAAATTAATAATGGGAATATAAATGATTGAATGGATAAACTTTAGTTTTTTATTAGTGAGCTTATTTCTTTTTAGTTATTTTTATACTTTAAGTGTCCAACCAATTAAGAGGGAAAAAAGGAAAGGTGAGCGAGCATGGAAGGAATGTATGAAATTGCGAATAATTGCAAGTGTATTTGAATTTATTATTGTACTAACCCTAATATTTTGGATTTGGTTCCCTCTTCCTTTAATTAATTGGAAAGTACATCCCAATTATGTATTTGGTTTTATTATTGGCGTTGTAATCAGTATTCCATGTTTAGCAATTTTATTGAAGGGGGTGAGAGACGCTGGTTCAGAAACACTTCAGCCGTCAAAAGATACAGAGATATATGGCGGAATATATAATTATGTCCGGCATCCTCAGTCTCTTGGAGAATTTCCATTATTTCTAGCGATAGCATTTATGGTAAATTCATGGTTTCTTGTACTTCTGATGGTTATTTATACCATAATATATGTTCCTATTATGATTTATTATGAGGAACAGGATCTCATTCGAAGGTTTGGTGAAAAGTATCAGGAATATCAGAAACGAACTGGAGCGTTTTTTCCAAAAATTAGAAAAAAAAAAGTTAAATAACTCAAAATTTTAGTTTTACTAAGAATTGGCTCGCACTCCAATAAAAATTCTTTTATACTTTTCATTCTTATAGTTAAACTAATTGAAATCTAAAAAAAATGTGTTTTTGTGTAAAAATAAAACAAATAAATTGTGTTTAAAGTTAAATGGAGGTTAAAATATATTATGGCATATATAGTAATTACTGGAGAATTTCCAGGACATAAGACTTCTGAAATAGGAAAAAAATTTTTAGAACTTCCCAAATTACCCGATTTTGTCAAAACTGAACATGTCTTTAATGCTGTTGCAGGAAAATATAAATTTTTTACTATTTATGAAATCACAGAGGAAGAAAAGTATTTTGAAGGATTAAAAGCGATATATAAAAGATTTTCAGGATATAAAGATATTGAAGGATATGAATATACTATTTATCCTGTTTTGGAAGCGAAGGATGCTCTTAGAATAATTGGTTTGGGTTAATCTTAAGGTTAATCTTGATTTATTATAATTTACACTTTTTTTTATTAGAAAAAAATCCTAATTTAGGTTTAAAGGGTTATTGTCTTAATTTTGATCGTTTCATCAAAATGTCAAGAACAATTATATAGTTTGTTATGCATTATTAAGTTTAATCCAATCTAATTTATCTAAGATGGTGAAAATGAGGAAGAAATATTTATTACTTTTAGGTAGTGTAGCGATTTTAGCTATAATAGTACCAATATTTTCTCTCTCACTCTCAACTTTAGGTGTTAATGAAACAAGCAGTAAATTTAAATCCTCGGCATCAACAGAACTTAATGATATAGTAATTATTAACGATTTACCTGGAAGCATGACTAGTTGGACTTGGGCTAAGGGTCAGGGATATTGTACGGGAAGTGGAACAATGGGAGATCCTTATATCATCTCAGATTTCTTCTTTAATACATCAACTTATAGCTATAATTGTTTAACTATAGTAAATTCACGAAAAAATTTCATAATAGAGGATTGTCTATTTAAAGGAGACTCTGGTTATGCTGGAGTTGAATTAGATAACACAACAAAAGGAATAATACGGTCAAATGAACTTTATCCTCTCACAGGCTTATTGGTATGGATTCGTAATTCAAGCTTAAATGAAATTTATAGGAACAAAGCTTCAGCTGGATCTTTATACGGTATTATAGTAGATGGATTTGGTGGTATTTGTTCTTCGAATATTATCTCTACTAATCTTGTCTCTTTTAATTTGGAAACTGGAATAGCAATAGGAGGTAATTGTCTCCTTAACCAAATTATTGACAACACAGTGTATAATAATACTGAGGGTATAGAATTATTTGGCTCATCTGATAATAATAGTGTTCATGGTAATATAATTAGGGATAATACAAATTTTGGAGTAGGGATCTTTTCTGCAAATAATACGATTTATCAAAATTGTTTCATTAATAACGGTTTACATGCTATAGATGATGGAGCTAATAATTCATGGGATTATTTAGGACAAGGTAATTACTGGGATAATTATACAGGAGTAGATAGTGACCAGAATGGAATTGGTGACAATCCTTATAATATAACTGGGCTTGCTGGAAGCCAAGATAAGTTTCCCTTGATGAGCTGCCCTATAGTCACTGATGAGGCAATTCCTGGATACGATTTACTTATCATATATTTAACAGGAATTACTATGACAATCGGTATAATTTATATTAAACTAAAGAAAAAGATAAATGTAAAATAGGGGAATTTCCTCCAAATTTTATTTTAATTTTGTAAATTTTACTTAGCTTAAAATTTTATTAAATTCAATGCCTATTATACCTGGATTTTCTCCAAGATAAGAGTGGGGATTACAAAATAATAAATAAAAGTAAGGTTCAAACAAACCGTCAATACTCGGTCCTACATCCGATTTGTATATATAAACCCACAATTGTTCATTGGCATAAGTAGCTTGTCGGTAAATCCAGTTTAGAGGAGAAATTTCGGGAATATTTCTGATTGTTCTTAAAATTTCATGGATATCATCCAGACTATACTTTTTACTTAATACGATAATTGGTGAGAGATCAAATGAGGTAATACATATTCCATTAAGACCATAATTTTTTAAATGTATTAAAAAATCGTTTCCCACACGATTAATTTTATTTTTGTGATGTTTCACACGATTCCTTGCTTCAGCATCAGTTAAAATATCAATTATTATCTGTTCTTCAGCAGGTAAAATTTCCATAGATGAACTCAGAGGTATTTTATCGGTGATGATGGATTTGTAAATTAAATTAATTTTTTCGAAAACGGATTTATGAAATAAATATCTTTCCGTTTGAGTAGTAATTAATACATTTCCACTATATTTAGATTCTTTTTTTTCTATATTAATTTCATTACTAGAATCAAATTCAAGAAGCTTAATATTCTTATTCATACTGTGTGCGAATTTAAACAATGCAGAAACTAATCCCGCATGCAACTCAAATGAATTAGCCTGATCAAAATTACCTTCATGTTCAAGGTCTTCTTTTGAGAAATCAAAAAATCTTAGATATAGTTTAATTCCTTTGGGTAAATCTTTCAAAACTAAATGGTAATATGGAAATCCGTAGCTTGTTATAACTGAAAACTTATAAATCGTCACTTTTCGATATAATTCCTACATTAATTAGATTTTTTTGACCAACTTTAATATATAACTGCAGTTTTATAAAATTTCGCGGAAATTATCAGAAAACTGCATTATTTCTAGTAATTTAATTCTTAGATTTTTTTTATTGAAGATTTAAAATTTCCTTTAATTCAATAAGGTTTTTGATATTAAAATCAGCTAGCTCATAGATTTTGCCATTGGGATTGAAATAACAAGATTTAATATTAATTACAAGTGCTGTTTGGATGTCAATCTTTCTATCACCAACAGCAATTACATTCTCTTTCGGTATTTGAAATTCATTAATTAAGTATAAAAAAGATGCGGGATCCGGCTTTTTTGGGAAGCCGTCTTCATTTGTAATAACTTTTTCGAAAAGATCTTCCATATTATAGTGGTGTAATAATTTAAATAAAGTGACGGATCCACGATGAGTGACAATGAAATTTTTACCACCACTTTTTTGAATATATGTGAGAATTTCTTTTGCTCCTGGAAAGGGAGATTGCTGAGATTCTAGATTTACAAAATATTTTTTACTGAATAAATCCTGAAATTCTGATTTATTAATATTGTAATCTGATATTAATTTGCCAAAGCAAAATTTCAGACTTGTTTCACACCATTCCTGAACCTGATTCATATTCAAATCTATGTTAAATTTAATTTTCATGATTTCTGTTATTACTGAAGCTAGATGTGGATATGTATTAAATAATGTGCCATCAAAATCCCAAATGAGATATTTAAAGTTATGCATAACGCATCTTGTAATTTTTTTTATAAATCAGAACGATGTAGAAGAATTAATTCTATTTTTCCAATAGCTGAAGCATAAGATTAAAGGTGAGTTTCTTTTCGCTTTTTTCTACCATAGCAGTATACCAATTTAGGTGTTCTTCAAAACCTAACTCATAACCAAATTCTCCTTTTATTTCACCTATAAATTCGTATTCGCTTTCATCGACCCATTTCCATAAATTAGCCCAAGTTTCTCCTATCTCTTCTACTCCCTCACATCTGGACACCGCATAAAGACCCCCAGGTATAATACGAATTGATATATCTTCATCAATTGAAATATTGGGAGTAAATGTTATAAAGTAGCCATAGCCATGGGGCTCTGGGTTCTTTGTTGGATAAGAATTTCTTCCAAAGATGCGTGCGTCGGAATCTTTCTTTAATAACTCCTTTTCTTTTGCCCAAGATTCTGCTTTTTTCCAGGCATCTAATTCTGGTGACTCTGAGAGTGCATGAAAATATGCAGCTCGCATAGATTTCACCCTCTCAAGCTTAACTTTTTCGTTCATAAAAATCAATTTTTAAATGCTGTATTAAAGATATTAAAGAATTTAATTAAAATTTGAGGAATACTAGATTTTTTCTCAAAACATTGCTGATACAATAAAACAGATTAATATGGAGAGTAATATTTTTTTCAGAAATTTATCCCCAAAACATAACTAATTTTCATTATTTATTAAGAAAATATTGATAGTGTTTGTAGATTCCATAGAAATTAAATTTAGAGCATCTTATACTTCAGAAATTTACCATTTTCTTTAATATAGCACCAAAAAAACATGATTATATAGGGATAATTATAAAAATTACATTCTTATTTGAAGGAGGTAGTGTTGAATGAATACACTAAAAAAAAGGAAATTTTTAGATGACAATCTAAACATGAAAA
>JBATUM010000229.1:0-13955 GCA_049671145.1 Promethearchaeia archaeon | reverse complement strand
CAGAATATTGGCAGATTAGGATGGAATCCTTTTATTAAATCATAAAATATTTTTTCATCTTCTATGTATTGGTCAAAAGAATCTATATAATTCCTTAATCCTTCGGATTTGCCATGGCCACGATGATCATCGACATAAATTGCATAATTGTGGGGGATTAATTCATCTACAACATTTTGATATCTGCCTGAATGTTCAAATCCTCCATGTACAAGTTGAATAACTGCTATTGGGGATTCTGGAAGCCAAGCTTGATAATAAATTTTTAAATCTTTTACTCCTTTAAACTCTCCCTCTAAATGTTTCATATGGGGACCTCAATTCTATTTGTGTATATATCTATTGTGAAATAATCTTCTTTAATCTTAAAAATGAATTTTATTAAATACTATTTAACAGTTATTATCAGTAAATTATAAAGATTTATTGTATCCAAAATTTTTCTTAATATACAAATTAATTACTATTTTAATTTCACAGAACAATGATTTATAATAAAATTGTTGAAGGTAAACCTGGTGAAGAAAAGTTCTTACTGGGAAATGAAGCCATTGTACGTGGTGCTTTAGAAAGCGGTATAGATATTTATACTTATTATCCGGGCACACCCAGCTCTGAGGTTGGAGAAGCTTTTATGGAAATTTTTAAACAATTTGGAATGAAATGGGTGGAAAGCAGTATTAACGAAAAGGTTGCGATGGAAGTTGCAGGTGCTGCGTATGCTAGAGGAGCAAGTGCTATGGTTGGTATGAAAAACGTAGGATTAAATGTTGCTTCTGATCCTTTATTTGCTCTTGCGACTACATTTCCAAAAAACAAAAATTCCGTATTAGTTATTTTGGTTGCTGATGATCCTCAACAACATTCAAGTGCCGTAGAAATGGATTCAAGACAATATTTAAAAATGTTTAAAATACCTGCTTTAGAACCGAGTAATCCTCAGGAATGTTTAGAATTTACAAAAAGGGCATTCGAAATTTCACGAAAATTAAAACTCCCAGTGATCATTAGAACAGTTACAATGGTTTCTCATGCTAGAGGTAATGTAATAATTGGAGAAATAAAACAATCAGAAATTCAAGAAGATTTTGATTTATCAAAGGAAGTAAATGTTGCTTCAAGACTTTATTTTTTAGAATTAAAAGAAGATCAAATATATAATAGAATGAAACAAGCATTAGAAATGTCAGAAAACAGTAGACTGAATATGATTAAAAATGAGAATGTTAAGAATGATTATGAATTAGGAATCATAACGAGTGGTGTGTCATACAGTTATGTTTGCGAAACTTTAGAATTTCTTGACCTTAAAGCACCAATCCTTAAAATTGGCTTTATAAATCCATTACCCGTGCAAATGATAACTAGATTTCTTGAACAATTTAAACAGGTATTTGTAATAGAAGAAAATGATCCCTATCTTGAAACCCAGATTATAGCTATAGCACAGAAAAAGAGGCTTAAAGTGAAAATTCACGGAAAAGATCCTTTTAGTTACTCAAAAGAACATTCATTATTACCCATTATTGGAGAATTAAATCCTACAAAGATTGCTCGTGCGCTAATTAAGATCACTAATATTACACCAAAAATCGATTTAAACTTAATAGAAGGGAAAAAATATAAATTACTAGGAAGAATTCCTAGATTATGTCCTGGATGTCCGCATAGAACAACAGGATTTGCAATAAAGCAAGCAGTCGCCAAAATTAAACCAAAAACCGGAAAAGAAATCTACTTTTATCAGGACATTGGTTGCTATACATTATTAGCATATCCCCCCCTATCTTTTGCTAATGTTAAATATTGTATGGGATCAAGCATAGCATTGGCTCAAGGTGTTGCTCAAACAAGTGGAGATCTAAACGTTGCGATTATTGGAGACGGAACTTTCTTTCATTCTGGAATTCCTGCACTCTTGAACGGAATATATAATAAAGCTCCAATTTTAGTGTTAATTTTAGATAATGGATGGATTGGAATGACTGGACAACAACCCCATCCAGGAAGTGATACTCGATATTATAAAGAGGGAGATTTTAAGCAAAGGATAAAATTAGTAGAATTTTTACTAGGTGCTGGTGCATTTGTCAGTGTAATTACACATCAAGAAAGCGACGAACAGGAGTATCAAACTAAACTAAAAGAACTTATTTATGAAAAAGGTCTTGATGTTTTGGAAAATAAAAATTTGCAAGTTATAGTGGTAAAGGATGAATGTATCCAGAAAATCATTAAACGTTATAAACCAGAAGTTAGATTTGTTAATGTGGAATTATGTACAAACTGTGGTTTATGTTATGACCAATTTTTATGCCCTGCGATAATTGAAAAAGATAATTCAGCCTATATTAAATCAGCCTTGTGCTTAGGTTGTGGGATCTGTGAAGAGATTTGCCCAATTGATGCTATTAAAAGGGAGGATTAATAATGTCATTCGATAATTATACGTTAGTCATGACTGGTATAGGTGGACAAGGTTTAATCAGTTTACTACAAATTTTAGGAGATGCCTTAATGAAGAAGGGATATAAAGTCACAACTGCTGAAACCCACGGTCTTAGTCAGAGAGGTGGTAAGGTTGTATGCTTCCTTCGCTTCGGAAGTATGTTAACTGCTCCAATACCAATGATAGGTACAGCGGATATAATAATTGCGACTGAGAAAAGTTGTATTTTTGATGTTTTAAAATATGCAAAACCAGATAAAAGTACAAAATTGATCATCTCTACTTATGAAGAAAAAATAATCAATCGGGAATATCCCTCGGAAAAGTATCTATTTAATGTTCTCCATGAAAATTCGGATGATATTTATTTAGTTCCAGCTGCAGATATAGCAGAAAAACTTGTAAATAATCTAAAAACAGCAAATATAGTTATATTAGGATATGTTGTAAGATTTTTACCATTGAATGAAAAAGAGCTTGAAAACTCTTTAATTCAAAAATTTTCTGAAAAACTATTAGATATAAACCTCAGTGCCTTTAAAGAAGGGCTTAAATTGAAGTAATAGAGTAAAATTTAACAATTTAAAAAAGATTAAATAGGCTTATTTTTATTTAGATGTTATTGAGTTAGAATATCGACAAAATTATCTAATATATTGGGGTTTTAAAAAGAAAAATATGTATGATGCTATTTTTAAAGTGGTTATTTTTGGAGATGCAGGTAGTGGTAAAACCACTTTATTAAAGAGATATATGTCCGGCGTATTTATCCCAGACACTCAAATGACTATCGGAGTTGATTTTGACACTAAAAACCTTGCGATTGATAGTATACAAGTCAAATTAATGGTATGGGATTTTGCTGGCGAAGAAAGATTTCGGTTTATCTTTCCTAAATATGTTCGTGGTGCTATGGGGGGGATTTTGTTGTATGATATCACTAGTTACGCCTCCCTTTCTCATGTTTATGATTGGTTATCGATTATGAATGGAACCAATAAGCAATTTCCAATTATTCTAAGCGGTAGTAAGGCAGATTTAGAAGTATCTCGAGAAGTACCTTATGAAGAGGGTTTAGAAATCGCTAGATCTATGGATTTGGATGATTTTATCGAATGTTCCAGCAAAACTGGTGAAAATGTAGGAAAAGTATTCGAAACTTTGACAAAAAAGATGTTAAATATAGCATTTACCGAATAATAAATAATTTCAATTCTAAATTTTAAAAAAAAGAATTTTAATAATTTTTTTTTACTCTTATTCCAACTTTTCTGTTTCTTCAGCCTTCTCTTCTTTAGTTATTTTACCTTTTATCTCTTTGATTTCTTCTTTAATTTTTTTAATAGTGATTCCTTTAAGTTTAGCAAATCTATAAATGAATATAACACTAGAAATCAAAATTCCAGCAAGAAAAAATATTTGAATGGTCCAGAATAACGGTTTTATTGATGTATAGAATATTAAATCGAAGGCATAGGAGATTGATGCAATTATTGTAATCCAAATCATAGATATTATTAAAGCTATTCTTTCATAAAGCTTTGGTTCTCCTTTATCAAGGATAAATATTTTTAACCAGAAAATAATACAAATAAATGCTACTGGTGTAAAAATTAGTGAACCTATGGCAAGAGGTATGAGTAAATATACTGCAAATCGACTTCTCCAAATTTCAAGTACTTCTCCTAAGGTCATTTGGTCTTGAATTTGAACCTTAGCATATTTCCCTCTCCATGTAAAATACTTTTTTTTAATTCCACGTCCAATTTTTTTGGCACCACTTTTAATCCGCTTTATTATTCCTTTGTCTACAGCTTCTTGAAATTCTTCTCTAATTAAAGGAATTATATACAATGAGGCCATTATAGAAATGATCCCATAAAGGAACAAGAGAAGGTCAAACCAATATCGAAAACCAGTCATTGGAGTTGTAGGTGGTAGATTTGAGACAATACTATAAATTGCATAACCAGTCAATATTGCTGGAACTATTACTTGAATAATTACAAGAGCTTGAACATGCTTTTTTTCAAATTTTTCAGTAAACCGATTTAAAACCCAAAGAATGCCATTTGCAATAGCTAGTATCAAGCCGAAACCAGAAAGAAGTTTCATAGTCCAAAAGAAGATTAAGAAAGTGAAATCTAACGGTACAAACTCAAAAATTAATTCCAGTATCATAAAAATAGTAGTTGCAACTAAGCCAATTATATAAAATATGTCAAATTTTTTAAGATTCATAATTACAATAGATTACAGCAAATATTAATAATGTTTGGGTTTTAAGGTTTTTAAATTGTATTATTTCCAAGCAATTTTCATAACAACAATAGACTCTTGTTATTAAGCATGAAATATGTATCTAATTAAGCGTAAAGTTATAATGTTTCACAAATCTAACTAAAAAAAGGACTTTTATAGTGATGAATATGAAGTATAGGATAATGGGTACATTAGGTTGGGAGGTATCTGCATTGGGTTTTGGAGCTATGCGCTTACCTGTGGATAAGAAGTACCAAATTATTGAGGATGAGGCCATTAAAATGATTCGTTATGCGATTGATCAAGGAGTAAATTATGTTGATACTGCCTATCCTTATCATGGCGGTCGGAGCGAAATACTTCTAGGAAAAGCATTAAAAGATGGTTATCGTGAGAAAGTTTATCTAGCAACAAAAGTACCAATATGGTTAGTTAGAAAAACAGAACATATTAATAAGTATTTCAATAAACAAGTTAAAAGATTACAAACGAATCCGGATTTATACTTATTTCATGGCTTAGCTAAGGATCGATTAGAAAAAATTAAGAATCTTGGTTTAATTAAAAAAATGGAAGAACTAAGAGATCTGGGTTTAATTAAATATATAGGGTTCTCATTTCATGATAATTTTGAGGTATTTAAAGAGATTATTGATTATTATGCATGGGACTGCTGTCAAATTCAATATAATTATCTTGACATTAATTATCAAGCAGGACTTAAAGGCTTAAGATATGCTGCTAGTAAAAATATTGCTGTAATTATTATGGAACCAATTCGGGGCGGAAAGCTAGCAATTCCAGAAAATAAACTAGATAGTAGACCAGAAATTAAAGTTATTTTGGATGGATCTAAGGTTAAAAGGACTATGGCAGATTGGGCATTGCAGTTTGTGTGGAATCACCCTGAAGTTTCAGTTGTATTAAGTGGTATGAGTACTATGCAACAAACTATTGAAAATGTTGAGTCTGCTAACAATTCAGGAATTAATAGTTTAACAGAAGATGAATTACAAACAATTTCAGAATTAAGAACAGCATATGAGAAAAGCAATATAGTTCCGTGTACTAGCTGTGGGTATTGCATGCCATGTCCAAATGCTGTAGAAATTCCCCGTATACTTTTTTTCATAAACGAGATTGCATAGTGGGGTAAAGAACGCAAAGATAGAATTGCATCCTTTTATCATAGAATGGTAAAATCTCAAGAAGAATTAAAAAAATTGAAAGCAAAAGGAGAAGAAGTTGAAGGTGCAGCAATACTATGTATTCAATGCGGAGAATGCTTGGATAAATGTCCTCAACAAATAAATATTAGTGACTTCATGGAAAAGGCTAACGCTATTTTTGAAGAAAATAAAAAAGTATCAGAAGTTTTGGAACAAATATAATTCTAAAATCTATACTAACTAAATACTTCTCTAAGTAAATACCATTGCTTTACATCAGTTTCGGGGATAATAACTTCTTCCATTACAGAAAATCCAAATCTCTCATAAAACTTAACATTTCTTTCTGTTGAGGTCTCAAGAAAAACAGGCAAGGGATTTTTATCGATTTTTTCAAGCATATATTCCATCAATAAACTTCCAATCCCCTGACCTTGATGTGGAGGGTCTACACCTAAAGTTTGTAAATACCAATGCTCATTAGGAGCGAATTGGAGATGTGCTTTTTTATTATATTCTCTTATTGGTTTAATAAGTTTTGATGCTTGCATTCCTACCTTATACATTTTAGCTTTAAGAGCGCATACAATATTGCCCCATACTTTCTCTTTATATTTTTCAAAAGGTATCCATACTGCTACACCTTCCAAATTTAGTGAACTAGCATGTACCTCTCCATATTTAATCCCTAAACAACTGGTCATTTGAAAGACATATTTCATTCTCTCATATCTCTCATTTTTTTCGGGTAAAACATGGACTGAAACAGGATCATCCTTGAGAGCCCGTCCCAAAACTTCTCCGGCAGATACAACGTGACTTTTTGTAAGACTTATTATATTCTCGTTTGAAATCATGATTACATCTAGTTATATTTATATAATTAATACAATGAATCATCAATTAAAAGCAATAAAGAGACCATTTTTTGCTTTGATTTTTGATTTAGTAATTTGTTATTTAATAAGAAGCTGTAAAATTATTAAATAAACAAAAATTGAAAAATTTATCTAAAGCACGCTCGAAAAAATGAAAATAACCAAACAACAGTTGAAATATTTTTGTTTGATAGTTATAGTATTAAATTTAGTTAGTGCTATTTTAGGAGTACTTTATTATGCATTATCTACAACAACATTGTTTTGGTTATGGAATCTACAAGGTATTATCATGTTTATTTCTTGGATTCTAAATTTGTTGCTCGTATATATCAATGATCGGATTCTTATGAAATCGGATACTATGGGTAAAAAGATGAATTTACTTAGTTATGGGTTTTTGGCATTCATTATTTTTGCCATGTTCTTCTTTACTATCCACAGTTTAACGACATCGTTTATTGATCCCCCTATGATAATATCCTATTTTTTAGCATTATTCGCATTAATAGGTATTGCAATTTTTGGTATACTATTGGCTTATCTTGATATTAAGAACTTAGAAAAACGAGGTGTGTTGAACGTTGAATAAAATGCGGATTTTAAAAATAGTTTTAAGGATATTTTGTATAGCTATTTTTATGGTTGGGTTTTATTTGACTTATATACTGTTTACAGGGGGATTTGATTCGTTTTCAAGGTTAATAGCAGTTATTGTACAACAGATTTTAGTATATCAAATTTTTATTTTTCTTGCAACTACTATATTTTTTCTAAAATTGATTAATAAAGAGAGAAGGCGTAAAATATATTATACAGTAGCAATAACTGGGCTTTCACTTACAATCATTATGAGTTTACCTCTTATAGTAACCCCAATATCTATTTCTAATGCGGAATCAGAATTCGTTGAAGCTTACGGTGAAAATTGGGAAGATCAAATTCCTGAACAGGTAAAGAAGAATTATTTTTTATCGTCTCCTTTTGCATTTGGACCTGCTTTTCTTGGATGGCCTCTTGCTGAGTGTCTTGTAGAAAAAGATATTGAATATTATAATGATGGGGAGATCAGACTTCTTTTTGACGTCTACATGCCGAAAGAAGATAATCCAAATCTTCCTGGAAATAGAAGTATTATTATAATGATTCATGGTGGAGGATGGGCAACCGGGGATCGCGGACAAGGGTTACCCATAATGAAATATCTTGCAGCTCAAGGGTATATTATATTCGATATTCAATATGGATTAATTGATTTGCCTGAATTAAAGGAATATTTTGCTCTTGCGGGGTATGATGAGAATAACGTAGGTGAGAATGTTACGGTTGTAGATCAAGTACGACATATTGGAAATTTTACTAAAAAATTAGCTTCAGAATATGCTAGCACCTATAATGCAAACCTTGAGAGAGTTTTTATTATGGGAGGATCTGCTGGGGGTCATCTCACGGGAGTTGTAGGTTTTGGATACAATGAGGGAGAAGGGATCTATGCTGAATATTATAACAATACATTTACAGATAATTTAACTATAAGAGCAATTGTACCACTTTATCCTGCAAACTCCATGAGAGAGGTTGCTGAGGGATTAGGGGAGAAACTTTTAGGTGTCCCCTATAATTCTTCTTCTAACATATTTGAAGCCTTCACTCCTTCTGAATTAGTAGATGCAAACGATCCGCCAGCTCTCATTTTCCAAGGTATGTCTGACGCCTTAGTTCTTCCTTATATATCAGCAGAGATTGAGACTGCTATGGATGCAGCAGGCTTAAAGTGTTGCAGAATACTGTTTCCGTTCGCTGGACACGCAAATGAGATGGTACTGAATAATCCTCATGGACAGGTGTGGTTATACTATTTAGAACGATTTCTATATCTAAATCAATAACTTTAATTTTTTTAAGTGTTGTTAATGAAGAAGATCCTAAAGGATATTTATTATATTGAATCTTGTAATTACACTACTTTTGATAGTGTCAAATATATAATTGATACAAAAAGTAGCGACGGAGTAGTAATAATTGATCCTGGTCTTTATATTAAATTTATTCAAGATTTTGAAAAGAATGGTTTCTCTCCTAAGAGATTTAACCATTGTCTTATCACTCACGGTCATTTAGATCATTTTGGTGCTTGTTATGAACTTAAACAGTTTAATAAGAATATCAGATTCTATGCTCATGAACTTGATGCTGTAAAAATTGAGCAAAAACTAGAGCGGGAATTTATTGAAGAGACTTATCCGGGATATGATTATACACCAATAAAAATATCAAAAAAAATTAAAGGCGATAATGAAATCTTAATTTTTGGGAACTATGAGTTAAATTGTATTCACACACCGGGGCATTCGCCAGGGGCTGTCGCATATTTCTTAGAAAGGGGTAAAACAAAAATCTTATTTGGTGGGGATGTTGGCGGATGGTCATTAAAGATTTATGATGGTAATATAGATGAATATCTTAACTCAATGCAAAAACTACTAGATTTAAATGCTGATATATTATGCGATGGCCATGAAGGAGCTATAAAACCGGCGAAAAAAGTATCAGAGTATATTCAGGATTTAATGAAGTTCAACCAATTATCTCATATAGCTATAGAAAAAGACCACTCAAGCGCTAAGGCCTGGTATGAACTAACTTTCCATACCTATGAAATGGGTGAGTATGGCTATGCATTAGATTTCTGTAATCATTTATTAGAAATAGATCCTGATAACAGTAATGCTCATCGATTAATTAAAAAGATTAAGAAGAATAATCCCATTAAGATTGATTTTATAAAAAAAATTCTTGAAAAAGTTTCTAATGCTCACAAGGAAAAATAATTCAAAGCAAAAAAATACAATTTTTTATACGTATTTTTGAAGGCCTACAATTCTTTTTTCCATTTTTTTGATTTTAGATTCGTTTCCGTAAAATTCTATAATTTTTAATGCTTGTTTGAAATTGCTAATAGCATTTATATAATCTTTCTTTTTTTCTGCTTTTTCTCCTGCTTCTACAGCATAATCAAGGTCAATGTTTTTTACTTTTTTATCAAGTTCTAGAACCATAAATGAGATTCTACCGATATCGAGCTTAAAATCAAACCCTGTTGCTAAATAAAGAGCCTTCTCATATTCCTTTTGTGCTTCTTTAAATGCTGAAGATCTTTCTACGGTCTCTCCCTTTTTAATATAAGTCTCCATTAATTTTCTGGCTTCTTCTTCGCTCATAGTATTAGCTTTTCCTTTTAGTTCATTCATTGCATTATCATTTGCAATTATTGGAGAAATTAATTCATTATTTGCGATTCTAGTTGCCCGTAATTCGTGGAACTTTTTAATTTCATTTGCAGCGGTTTCAATATTTCTTGGAATAATTACTTTACCTATTAAAAGCTGATATATTTCATAAAGGATAATGCTTGCGTCAATATTTACTACTTTTTGCACTTTATTTAGGAGATTGTTGATAAAAAAGACTTGCCTCGAAACTAATATTTCTTTTGAAAAATCTACTATTGCTTTTTGAATGTAATTTTTATTGATAGATTCTAAAACACTAGGTAAAAACGTATGAGTAAGAACCATCGGGAATACTAATTTTATATTAAAAGTGTCAATAATAAAATCAATCGTATTATTAAAGTCAAGAGCACCCATTTTTATAAGCTTTTCAAGTTTATCTTGATATCTTGTTTCATATTCGGTTAAAAATTCACTTACAAGGTTTTTTAGACTGTTAGAAGCTTTTCTATCTAAAACTAAACATAATCTAATCAATTTACCGTTTTTTAACAGAATATTAAATGTCTCATATTGGAATTCATAAAATTTGTGATTTAATATCTGGGTAGTGCTACCTTTTGATGTTTTTCCCGATTCTGAAAAAGTAATATTTGCTTGAATGAACCCTGTTAAAAACCCAACATCTACTCCTGCTCCAGAAATCGGATAATCCACTATAGGTAATCCGGTATCTATAGTCATCAATAAAATATGTTTAATGTTTAAAACGTCCAAAAATTTTTGCCAGATTAAATCTTGAAACATCTGAATTCTTTTTTCTTCAGAATTAATCATGTTAATTTTTATATTTTGACTAATATCACACCCAAATTTAACAAAATTGGCTTTAACGCATTCTATGCAGCCATCTGGATAATTACTACACTTAATTTTATCAATTCCGCAGTTAAATCCTACTCGGCTAACCTGAAAATATACCATAAAAATTACTAATTAAATCAATATCCCCATTAAACATAAGATCAATTTGAACTTTTTAAAATTATCAAAATCTCCTAGAATCTGTGATGTTGTAACGAAAGTTAATAGAAAAAAAGTCTTAATTAACTATTATTAAAAAATTGTAGGGTAAAAGCGGTGAAAAGATAATCCTTAAATTTAAAGTTGAAAAACCTACTTAAAATATAAAGAATTAAAATAAAGAGATATATTATTCATTTATTCCACTTTATTTTGAAAAAGAGGTATAAACTATAAAAGCAAGAAATTGAAATGTCAGAAGAAGAACTCAGGGATCAAATTAATAAAATAGCAAGTAAAATAATGGAAGTAGAAGAGGGAGCGAAAAAGAAAGAGACTTACATAAAAAACAAAATTAATGAAGAATTTAATAATAAAATTAGTGAGAAAGAATCAAAAATCCAAGTAGGACAAAATAGATTAGATGAAGTTAATAAAAATATTGATAAATTGAACCTAGAGAAGAAAAAGTTAATTTTATTTATTAATGACTTAAAGAAGCAATATAATTCATTGAAAAAGGAGAAAGCGGGAATTTTAAATAAAGAATTTAAGTCAATTGCTAAAGAAAAGAATAATAAGATGAAAATCATCAACAGAGAGATTAAGCTATTAGAAAAACAATTGAAAGAGAAGGAAAAATTATAAATGTTTCTGTTTAAAGGTTATAGTATCAAATAACTTGTGATTCAGAAAAAACTTTTTCCAGGAACTTGTGAAATTCTTTAGTATTTCTTTCTAGGATATTACTATCCTTAATCTGATTATCTCTTATATATTTTTTGATCAATCTATTCTTTAGGCTTATTAAACCCGCAATTGTTTTAATTTCTTTTTTAATTTGTATTTTAAAGGGAGGTTTTCTTCTTCCACCTATTTCTGGTATGAAAACCAAATGATTTCTAAAAAGAGTGGTTAGCATTTTATGGAAACTATTATGAGGAAATTTTTCATTATACCAAACTTTTAAATCTTTAATTGGTACAGGTTTAATTCCTAAAAGTTCTAAAACTTGTATAACATCATTTCTTTCTAGTAATGAAATTATATTCTCCTCTTCAATTTTCCCCTGAATTTCATCGAGAATCGCTGAATTAAACTCTTTTATCCAACTTTTAACTAGTTTTATACTATTTTTAATTTCTTTTTTGTAATTCTGATTGTAAAAACTTGTTCTTTCATAAAATGCAGTAAAGATTTCCTTTTTAGTTTTTAACCATTCCGAAAATTCAATACAGAGATTAAAAATTGCTTTTTCAGTTTCAAGAGATGGTGATTGATTAAAAATTATTGATATCATAAGGAACTCTTTATTTCCACGAGCCCACTGTGAATCAATTTCGAAGTAATAATTTAGTGTGTAAGATGAGTCAAAAGAATGAGTAAAAAAACCTTCTGATATGATCTGATCCATTAAGTTTGCTATAACCGTAGCATTTTCTTCCTTCAACTTACGCTCCGGATAAGAATAGAAAATTGAAGGGCCCATTTTGCGATCAAAATAGGATAGAACTAATAGGGTTTGCATAATTTGGTCCAAAATTTGTTAATTCTTTTTATTAAGAACAACTGGTACCCATATAAAAATTAAAATAATATTTAGATAAATATCTTAATTTTGAATTTTAAGTATATTTCTTAACATTTCGAGAGAGGTAAATCAAAAAAATTAGTACAATAAAGCCCCATAATGAAAGAAATAGAAACATAAAGTAAATATTAATTACAGCTACATATCCTGCAATAATAGGTGTTAATCCAAAACCAATTCCTACTAAAATTTCATTTATAGTAGAGAATTTTGATGTATTTTTTGCTGTTCCATGCTCAAGCATAATTTTCATCGAAGTTCCATGAATTAGTCCAAAGAAAAGTCCAGTTGACACACTTATTATTGAAATAAACCAAATATCGTCAAAAAAGATGATTAAGCTTGAGAATAGCATCACAAAACTTATGCTTATTAATACAGATATCTTTCTATTATGTACTTTCATGGAATTGATCCAAGTTAACCCTATTAGTTGAGTTGCTTGAATCCCAAATTGTACAAGATAAGTTGGGGTAGAATCATTTGATATAACGCTTAAAAAGATCTGATATGAAAAGAGAAAATTTGCTTTAGCAATTGCTAAAAACAAAATTCCAATCCATGAGAATAGTATTGGATAAATAATCATTGGATTATTTTCTTTTATTTCTATATGAGAAATCGTAGAATCTATTTGAATGTGTGGTTCTTGTTCCGATGAAGATACTCTTGCTTCTTTTGTTAAGAAAAAGCTAACCGGGATTAATAGAAAAGATATACCCCAGGAAATAATCATAGCAAAATAATCATTCCATAAAAATGCCCAAGCATAACCCACAAGAAGCCCGAGAAGAAATCCAGAGTTCCATGAAAAGTTAAAATGTTTAAAATTCTTATTAGACCTTTCTATATTGCTTATTTTTTGCCATCTACTTAATAAATTAAAACAATTTGGCCAAAAAACTCCCAACGACAACCCTAATGTTATACGACATATAATTAGAAACCAAGGCTCATAATATAATATTTGAGCTCCAGTTAGTATTGGAGTAATCACACAAGATAGTATGAGTGAATTCCTAATTCCTAACTTTGAGGTGATAAATTGCCCCAAAATGGGGGCAAAAATATATGCTATGGCTCCAGCAGAAGATACAATGCCTAAAGTTGGAGGATTAATTTTTATGTCGAATAATAGATAATTTTGTAGAGCTCGTTCAAAAATCGAAACATAAAATAAGCGAATAAACGAGAGCATAAATAATGGCCAAACGCGATAATTTTCAGTTGAATAATTACTTACTGAATTTTTGTTTTGATGTTTAGAAAATTTCTTCGAGAGTGGCACAACTTTATACCTTATTAATATTAAAAGAAGAAATAATGCTTTTTTCATATAGTTTTTTGAAA
>JBATUM010000228.1:0-1855 GCA_049671145.1 Promethearchaeia archaeon | reverse complement strand
TCTCTCATTTTCAGCCAATTTTAGATTTTCCTTTCCTACTTTTTCAAGATTTTCGACCTTTTCCATAATTCCAACCTTTTTTTCATTATTTTAATGATTGTTTTTAAGTGATAGTAATGATAACAATGTATTTAAATGTTTTCATTTGATAATATTTATATACTATGATATCAATATATTATTTAATATCCTTTTCCAATTGAATAAAAAGGAGACAATTTTTGAAAATCCAAAAAAGTAATTTCTTAGGATTTAGACTTCCTGAAGACGTTCTTGAAAAGTTAGAATTAATTGCCAAACAGAAAGCAACAACTCGAGGGATTGCAGCAAAAAATGGTATTGAACAATGGATTAATCGTGAATTGTATAATCAAACTAATCAGATGATAACTATACCAAAAAAACTTCTTATTAATTTACTTTCTATCAAGGATTCTAAGGAAAAGTTTAATAAGATTATTAAAGAATCTGCCGATATAATCACTGATATTATGAAATTTATAATAAGCAAGCCAATGAATGAAGAAACTTTTGAGGAATATTTGAAATTCTCGATATTATTTTTTGGGAGCAATGAATTAAACTGGTTTAATACATTCGATATCAATATTAATGAAAATAATTTTAACTTGATAGGTTTACATGATTTAGATGAAAACTTTTCTAATTTCTTTCAAGTCTTTTATAAACATTTACTACGTGAATATTTTAACTTTAATATCATTATAAATTTAGAAGAAACAACTTCTAACTTGATTCATTTAGATTTAAACTTTAGAAAAATTAATGAAAATTTAGATGTAAAAAATGAAAAATAAAAATAAGAAAAAAAAGAAACAAAAGAAGATTGATTCAGATGTCTATGGTGAAGAGTTCGTAATCGAAAATGACGAGATTCAAGAAGAACCTGAATTCGAAAAAAAAGAAAAGGAGACGGATAACGATTTAAAGGAAGAAGATATTGATGAGATCTATCGGTAAAGATTTAATCACCTGTCATCGCTAAATGAATGAGACCGTATTTCTTGAGTTTTTCGCTTTTTATAAATTCTCTAATCATATCTTCTTGAAGATCGACTTTTTGTTTTATTCGACGTCTTGCTCTATGAATAGATAATCCATAAACATCTTCAGCCGCTTCTAATACCATTTCTGACAAGGTAGGATGACTATGAATGGTATCTGTAATTTCATGAACTGTAAGTCCATTCTTCATTGCTAGAGAAATTTCAGCAATTAATTCAGGAGCAGCGACGCCTATACAAGATGCTCCTAATATTTCATCAGTTTCTTCGTCAACATATATCATTAAGAATCCTTCTTCCTCACTCATACACTTAGCTTTTCCAAGACCTGCATAACCAAATCGACCAGTTCTAATCTGAATGTTTTGCTCTTCTAGAAACTTGGATTTAAATCCTACTGAAGCAATTTCATATGCTGTAAAGATTGAACTTGGAACGACATTATAATCGGTTTTAACTTTAAATGTATCAAATCCACCGATACTACTTAATGCATTAAACACAGCAATATCAGCTTCATAACTCGCTACATGCGCTAACATTAATCCACCATTAACATCTCCTATTGCATAAATTCCTTTCTCCGCAGTTTCCAAACTTTTTTCATCTACAATAATACGTCCTTTCCTAATTTCTATTTTAGTATTTTCAATTCCAATATTTTCAGTACAACGTCTTCTTCCTACTGAAACGAGGCAGAGATCAGCTTTAAAAACCTGTTTTTCTGCGGATTCTATTTGATCTTCAGCAATATTTGCATCACATGTTATAGCTCTTACTTGAGAATCGAAAAATTCAATATTTAAAACTCTCCGACTTTCAAATACTTC
>JBATUM010000227.1:0-24293 GCA_049671145.1 Promethearchaeia archaeon | reverse complement strand
CCGCAAAAGTCATCAACCATTCAATAATGGGAATCCATGTAAATAAAAAGATCGCAAATATTATAATAACACCGAAGCCTAAATAGGATTGGAATCTAATAAAACTAGTGCTCTTCAAAAATAATACACTATAGAATAGTAAATAAATTATTCCTCCAACCGTACTAATAACAAAGAAAATTCCGTGCAAATCAGAGTATAACGAATTATACATTAAGGACGGAAAAACACCTACTAAAGTAAAGAATATGCATGAAATCAATGCTACGACTATTGCAGCTTTTCGTAATTTTGGAGATATGTTTTCCTCCTTAAGAATTCTATTTATATGAAGAAATAAAGGAAAAGCAAGGATTCCAGATAGAATTATTCCTAAATTAAAAAAAGTAGCACCTGGAGACCATTCTCCTCCCAACCAGCTTATCATATTATCTTCAAAATTAAATCCTGAAAAAATTGAAAGGGCTATCAAATCACCAGTTAAGCCAATTATGACTGATAATAATCCACAGATAGGACCAATCTGAGTTTTTAATAATTTATTAAAATAAAATTTCAAATCTTCCATTCTTTCCCATCTCTTCATTTATATGTTTTTATCTTTAACAAGTAATCTTTTGAGGGAGTTTAGAGAATGAAATCAGAATAATATAAAAAATTTAGCAATACCTTCAGAAAAGCGTGATCATATTTTAAAAGTTATTCTGGAAAGTAAAATTGAATAAATTTTGAAATTGTATTTTTTTTCCATCTCGAATCCTTATAATTTATAGAAAATTACAAAAAAATTATTAAAATAATACTGCTTTAAAACAATTATGAAAAAAGAAGATTTATTGAAACCTTCGAATTCTGTTTTTTTGAAAGATGCTGAAATAAAATCCCTAGGGGAAGAAAATATTCCAACATACAAAACTGGTACTACTACAGTTGGTTTGATTTGCAAAGATGCAGTAATACTTGGTACTGATAAAAGAGCTTCGATGGCATATTTTGTAGCAAGTAAAACCGCTGAGAAACTCCAAAAGATCCAAGACTTTCTTTACATGACCATCGCAGGCAGTGTTGCCGATGCGCTATACCTTGTTGACATTTTGAAAGCTGAAACTAGCCTATATCAATTAAAACATGAAAAACCGATCAAAGTAAGTTCTACTGGGAGATTGTTGAGTAATATCTTATATCAAAATAAATTATTTCCATTTGAAGTAGGACTTATTCTTGGCGGAGTTACTGAAGAAGAGGGCCCCATTTTATTGAATATTGGAGCATATGGTTCCATTTTGCCAGAAAAATTCTGTGCAGTTGGTAGTGGTCAGAATTTTTCTTATGGTGTTTTAGAAGCTAAATATAAAGATGGATTAACGGTTATTCAGGGAAAAGAAATTGTGATTAAAGCAGTTACTTCATCTATCATACGAGATATGGCTAGTGGAAATGGTATTGATATTGCAGTTGTGAAGAAGGAAGGTCCAGCTGAAAGGGAATTTATTCCTATTAAAGAATAATATAATACTGTTTTTTATCAATCATTCCATATCTATTTGCTCTTTCTGTATTTAAATATTTTGTAATAATAAAGCTTAAATCTTAGGATTTCAATAAATTTAAAAAGAATAACATATCATTATATTTCAAATAAATTGCATATTATAAAGATAGAAGAATCAACTGGTATAGCATTCATTTACTTTTGAAAGCAATTAAAAAACAATTAAATTTTTAACATGGAGCATCATCAAAATGAGTTACAGTATTTTAATTGATTTGTCCCATAAGGAAAAAATCGAAGAGTTCCCAGAAATCTCTTTAGGTGAAGAAGATCTTGATATTGACTATATAGATAAAAAAGAGGGACCTATTGATTTTGATACTCTTGAAGATTACGACATCCTCTTTATTGGAAATATCCAACATACTAAAAATGGAACTGATGATAAATTTACTAAAGATGAACTATTAGCAATAAAGAAGTTTGTTGGAGAGGGGGGGGGATTATTTTTAACTAGTGGTGATGGGGGAGATAGAGATGTTTCTATGAAACAAGGATCAATCAGAGTGCTCTATAGAATTACCGGAGTAAAAAGATTTTGGCATGGAGTTATCCAAGAAGCGCCCTCAAATTTCTTAGTTAATAGAAGTAATCTTTTAATAAATGAAATATTTAGTCATCCAATATCTAACAGTATTTCAGAAGTAGTGCTTCCTAATTGTACTTTTTTTACTATTACAGAAGAGGATGTTGAGGATATAATCGTAACTTCTGAAAAAGCAGAATTCAAATATTATATCGATGATGATATTAGTGGAATTGGACCTGTTCCTATATGTGTTGTTTCTGAATTCTATAATGGAAGGGCTATTACAATAGGTTCTTCAGATTTCTTACTAGAGGATTCTGATTTTGGCTTAGATGCTGGAGATAATCAATTATTCCTTGAGAATATTATTAATTGGTTAACATTTGAAATATAGTTTAAAGTAATTTATTTATTATTAAATCATGGTATTTAGACTCCTTCGGCCTGATGCTAGTAATGTTTGGGAGGACGAAAATATTATATCTAGATTTTCTAGATATAAAGGAATAATAGATGGGACTCAAATAGCAAGGTACTTAATTGCTAAAAGTTTAGAATGTGAATTTAACCCTCAGGATTCTTTGGATAATTTAGAGAAGTTATTAAAAGAAAAATCAAAAGATTTCCAAAATTTATTATTAAAAGAGGTACCTGAACTAAAAAACAGAGAACTTATCCCAAATTCTTATCTAAAATTAGCAGAAACCATCGCAAATAAATATCTTGAAAACTGTATTTTTTGTGAAAGACAATGTAAAGTAAATAGAATCGCTGGGGAAAAGGGTTATTGTTTATTAAGTAAGGATTCATATATTTCAAGTGCCTTCCTCCATATGGGGGAGGAAAGCGTTTTAGTTCCTAGTGGTACGATTTTCTTTCAAAGTTGTAATTTTGGATGTGTTTTTTGTCAAAATTATGATATTTCCCAAGCGTGGAAAAACCGTAGGGAGATTGAAGAAGTCGCCCGTAAGGTTAATGATAAGAAATTAGCAGTTTTGGCTGAAAAATTAGCAGAAAAGGGAGCTCTAAATATTAATTATGTAGGCGGAGATCCCATACCAAATATTCATACCATTTTAGGGAGTCTTATTTACCAAAATCTAAATATTTGCCAGCTTTGGAATTCTAATTTCTACTTAACTGAGCACTCTCTCTCATTAATTATTGATTTTATGGATTTCTGGTTGCCCGACTGGAAGTATGGAAATAATGAATGTGGAAAAAAATATTCTGGTATTGAGAATTACTTCGAAGTCATAGCCAGAAATCATAAAAGAGTACATGATGAGGGTAGTGGAGAAATAATAATCAGACATTTAGTTATGCCTAATCATATTGAGTGTTGTTCTAAACCGATATTAGATTATGTTGCTAAAGAACTTCCTAAAGCTGTTATGAACATTATGGCGCAGTATAGACCGCAGTGGAAAGCATCTCAATATCCTGAAATAAATCGTAGACCTACCTCACAGGAAATGCAAGAAGTTAAAAAATATGCCGATAAGTTAGGAATTCTTTGGAGACCTGTTTCTTAACTTTTCAACCTTCCTTTGATATTTATTATAGTAGAACTGATTTATATCAGTTTGTATAGAAAAGAAAAAAGAGGATTTTCTCTAAAATGAGTTCAATCTTTTTTATAAACCAGTATCTTAAGACTTTTTAGATTCATATAATTTTTAGCACATTATAGTAAAACCTAAAAATTATCAATTATTTTAAAAATCAACTACTTATTAAATATTTTTGATTTGAGACTGGTTTCACATGAGCTTAAAATTAGAAGACGTTAAAGGTTTGGGTAAAAAGGTTGAAAATCTTAAAGAAGCTGGTATCGATTCTGTTGAAAAGCTAGCAAATAGTAAAATTGAAGATTTGTTGGAACTCAAGGGGATAGGGAAAGCCTCTGCTCAAAAATTTATCGATAACGCAAAATCTCTGCTCAAAAAAGATCAAGAAAATGGAGCCTCAATAGCTAAGGATGAAGAGAAATTGGAAGATAAAGCAATTGAGGAAGAATTAAGGAAAAGAGAAGAGAGGCGGGTAAAACTTCAGGGAAAAAGTGTCGAGAAAGGAGATTTTATTTTAGTGAAAATAACTGGAAAAACTCAGAAGGGTACAGTTTTTCAAGTATCTTCCGAAGAAGATGCTAAAAAGGCAGGTATTTACGATGAACAAAAGGCAAAACAAGGATATTATACATCTGAGTTTGTAATTGCTGGTAAACCAGGTTTTCTTAATGAGGGGTTAACAGAAACAATTGAAAATATGAAATTTTTTGAAAAAAAATCTGTTAGAATTCCTCCGACAAAAGCTTTTGGTAAAAGAGATCCTCAAAAAATTGAGAGAATCGGTATAGCAAAATTTCGAAAATTAAATGAGGGAAAAAATCCAGAAATAGGACAAGAATTTATCAAAAAAGGGACTGGTCAAAGAGGCGTAGTTAGTAATGTTGTCCAAGGAAGAGTTATAATAGATTATAATCATCCATTAGCAGGTCAATCTGTTGATTATAATTTAGAAATCATAGATAAAATTGAAGAATTTAATGAAAAGATAGAGTTCTTTATGATTTCTAAAGGGATCCCAAAACAAAATGTTTCGGAATTTAAAATCGAATATAATAAAAATGATAAATCTCTCGAAATTACGATACCAAAAGCATTTCTCTTCCAAAATTTAACATATCTGAAGTTTGGGTTAGCTTACGATTTACAAACTCATATATCTGATGAAATTGATGATGTAAAATATATCGAAGTATATGAAAAAATGCCTATTCCAACAGCTCCGGAAGAATCAGTACAACAGAAGATCGAGGAATATAATAAAGAAAATGAACACACTCATGAGCACTAATAATTCGATTTTCTTACAAAACAAAAAAAAATTTTAGGTTTTAATCGACTCTAATTTTTTTAATAAGTTCTTCTTTTTTCTTCTTATCTAGTTTGTATTTTTGCTTTTTCTCCTTATATTCCGCTCTTCTCCTTTGAAATTCTAATCTTTTTTTTAAGGATTTTTTCTTATTATATTTCTTCTTTAGATACTCTTTTTTAGCTTTTTTATATTCTTTTTTGGCTTTTTTATATTCTTTTTTAGTCTTTTTATATTTGTCATATTTTTTTTTAATTTCTCTTCTAAGATTAGGATTGATTTTTTGAATTCCAATATCATTCAATTGTTCTTTAAATTTTTCAAAGGATTCAAATCTTAAAACTATTATACCTAATTCATGAGCAGGGATTAAATTTCTGATTTTATCATCAATAAATATACATTTTTTAGGTTTTGTATCTAATTTCTTTAGAACATGCTTATACTTTTCCATATCTGGTTTAATTAAACCAATTTCATTGGATAAGAAGATATGATCAAACATATCATAAAATCCTCTTAATTCATTCGATTTTGCATGTATGTGATGTGTATTTGACATTAAACTTACAACATATCCTGCTTTATGTAATCTTTCAACAATTTCAGCCATCTCTGAAGATAAATGAGTAACTTTTGTGTAAAGATTAAACCATAGTTCTAAGTAATATGCAAGGTTTACTTTCTTAGAAGGTAAAGCACCGTAATCTGTTTGAAATGGATAATAATACTTATTTAAAACTTTTACTAAAAATTCTTCAGAAGAAAATATACCTGAACTTAATCTCCGTTTTAATTTTCTTAAATAAGGAGTTTCTTCAATCTTTGGAATTTTAATCCTTAAATCATGTTCAAGTAATTCCAGTAAATTTTTAAGAACAAAGGTTTTTTCTATTAAGACTCCCCCAAAATCGAAGATAAAATGTTTAATTTTGTATAATCTTACTTTTTGTTTTGTTAAACTATTATCTGAGATTTTTATTTCTGAGATTTTAATATCATTGTGATATTTCATTTTTTAGATTTAATAATTTGTTTATTTTTTATTGCTTCATATCTCTTTATTATTATATCACCTACACTTGAAACAGGATCATCTTTACACTTCCAATTGGAAAACTCAGGAAAGCTTCCTACATCTACTACATATAATTTATTGGTTATCGTTTCTTTAACAATATCTAAATGACCAAATAAGAGATTATATTTCTTTTTCCATTTAAAAATAATATCTCTGATATCTGAAGGAGTTTTAATTAATATAACAGAAGCATGTTCATCTACTAACGGTTTTTTTTCACAAATACATATGTGATCATTAATAAAATATGCTATATAATGTATTCCAACAATAAATTTCTCAAGGTAAAGTATACTGTTATTATCTTTCTTAAAATCTTTAAATGAATTGATTAGTTTAACTCCTCTGCTACCTGATCCCATAATTGGTTTTAATATTAATGGAAAACATGATTTATTTAATTCTTGCTTTATTGCTTCAAATGTTCCTAAAAAGATCTGAGGCGAATTGAATCCTAATGATTTTAATAAAAAGGATGCTTCAATTCTATTTTTACATTTAAAAGATATCTCAGTATTTGGTATGACTGGTATATCATTTGCTTCTAAAAAATAACCTGCATAAAGAAACTGCAATTGTTTTGACTTTAAAATAAAAAAATCATTTTCTATTAACGAATCATTAATTGATAGATTCTTTTTTGTGTATATTTTTACATTATAACCTTCCTGTTCATAATAACTTCTTATTTTTGCTGTAAAATTTGTAGTCCGCTTCGATAAAATACCTATATTCAAATAATTATACACTCCTATTTTTTTGCTTGCTCAATTAAATAATTACATACAATCTTTGGACCATTTTTAACATAATTAAAATTAGGCGTTGAGTTAACATCAGAGACATAATAAATATTATCTTTTGATTTTAGGAAATCCACAGAAGTTATTTTTATATCAAATAAGTGTTTGATCTTTATTACTTTATCTCTTAATTCAGGTATCGGATTGATTTCTATCCTGGATTTCATTTTATCTGGATTTAATAAGACAGGTATTTGTTTATAGAAGTAGAAATCCTCTCCAATGCTATATACTTTATATTCCCACTTACTTTTTATAAATTTTTGATAGTAAAAAAATTGATACTTTTCTTTTCCCTTAATTGCTTCATATAAAGCTCTTTCATCACTAACTTGGAGATGGCCATTTATTTTTCGTATTTTTGGTTTAAAAGCATAATTCTTTTGATCAATAACATTTTTTATAATATAATCTTTAAAGGGAGGTTGAACTCCAATAGGATTTATACTGAAATCTGGAACCTCAATTCCCGCTTTTTTTAATAAGACACTACTTAAGAATCTATCAAAACATAACCATATTGCCTTAGAAGAATTTATAACTGGAATCGAAGTTTCATTTTCGATTAACTTGACTAGATTTAATAATAATTCTCCCTTCCCTTTTACAAAAAAAATATCTTCATTAAAATTTAATTTTGAAAGATCTAATAAATGCGATTCTTCAAGATAAATAGATACATCAGTAACTGTTTTCAGATACCGTAAAAACTCATTTACTTTTTTTTCTAAATGGTATTTATCAATAATTAACCCTATTTTAATCAAATGATTTACCTTGTTAATACTTTATTCAATAAAATTTGACATATCTATTAACTAATTATATGACATTAGTTTAATATAAATAAGTCTAAACGGATAATAAATTTAGATATAAGAAGGGATATATGTCTTTAGAATTTGTTTTTTAAAATCAATATATTTATATAATATAATTTGTTTTTTAGAATTTAACTCAATAGGGATTTTAACAATGGCTAATAATATCAAAAGGATCTATATTGGAGCCATTTGTAACAGAGACTTTGAGGTTTTAGAGCGACTAAAGAAATTTTTGCTAAAAAATTACAACATCGTTATTTTAGATCTTTTAAAAGATTCTAATTCATTTGATATTAAATATTTTAAAAGGATATTGAAAAAATATCCTATTTCATTGTTAATTGTAAAACTCACAACTCAAAAATTAAACCAAGAAATTTATAAAGCAATTAAAGAAATTACTCCAAATATTCAAATCCTTAACTCTTTAAAATCTATTCTGACTTGTGAAAGTCGTAAAGAAACTTTTAACTTAATTACTCAAAAGTGCAAAAAATTAAATATTCCTAAAACATATTTTTCAACCATAGAAGCTATTAAGGCTTGTAAGAATGGAGAAAGAATTATTGTTAAATTAGATGATCATAATATTCCTGATCTACCAAAAAATGATAGAATAATTGGCATTGCTAGTAATACTAATGAATTAATGGAAATTGTGAAAGATTACAATGAAAAAGAATTGTTTTTTCAAGAGTATTTACTGGGGTTTGACATAATCTATAAAGTATATGTTATCGGAAGATGGATGGTTTCAATAACTTCACATAATAGATTACAAGATAACGATAACTTAAGCCCCTTAGAGTTAATCCATATAAGAGTTCCGATAGATAAGCAATTTAAAAGCAGAATAAAAAGATTAGGCAGAAAAGTTGGAATGTCTGTGTTTGGATTGGATTATATTTTGACTGAAGAAGGTCCATATATAATAGATATTAATGACTTTCCAAGTTTTAGAAGCATTCCAGAAGCTATTAGTTTAATCTCTGACCATATCTATAACATGATTTTATTGCGAGAACAATATTATCAAACATTAGCTAAAGTTAAAGTAAAATAATTAAGCTTTACTTACCTTTCTCGTTCATTTTGTAAAAATTCTAATAATCTTTTTTTAGCAATATGGTCCTCTAATTGTTCAGGAGGATGTTTAGCAAAAAAAGAGCAAGCAGATTTTAAAACGCCTCCGATTTTTCTATCTTTAGCAATCTTACTGACACGAATACAATCTGTAATAACCCCTGCGGAATTATTTCCATCCTCTACGAACATAGTAAGATCTATTCTTACTGGAGCGCCACCAAAAATACGTCCCTCAAGTCTCATATAAGCTTCTTTCTGATTTTTTAAAAATGGGATGTAATCAACAGCAGATATTTGGCAATCTATATCTTTTTTATTCTGTAGGTTGGCAATGACGGATTCTGTCTTCGACTGACGTTTCCCTTCCTCATACCTTAAACTACCATCTTCCATAGGTGTTAATAAATTACAGAAATCACTCGAACCTCCCCAATCAAGTTGGATTGTACGATCTAATATTGCACCCCTCATAGGAAAAAGGTTTGCCAATGATCTATGGATAATAGTAGCTCCTACTTGAGATTTTATATCATCTCCTATTAAGGGAAGATTCAATTTTTCCGCTTTTTCTACAATCTCATAATCTTTAACCACATGAGAGGGAATTCCATTAATAACACATGCACCCGCTTCAAGTGCTATCAATGCATAATATTTTACAGCTTTATGACTTCCTGTAGGTAATAAAATAACGACAACATCAACATTTCTTAGTGTTAATTCATTGATTATATCAACAGGTTTTTGATTTTCATCAACTGGAATAATATCTTTAATATTACTATCAAGACCATCCAATATAGGACCTTTTATTACTGGTGCATCTAAGAAGTTAGGTTTGAATAGTTTCATGTTGCTATTTGGTTCAATAAAGATTGCTTCACTCAAATCTTTTCCAACCTTTTTAGCATTAACATCTATCCCGAGAACAAAATTGATGTCATTAATACCATATTGAGTGATTTCGGGTAATATTCCTATTATTTTGTCGGGATTTTGCTTGTAATTTTCACAGCCTTGTACTAAAGCACTCGCAACATCTCCTACTCCAATGATAGCAACGTTGATATTTTTCGCCATTATATTTTCTATAATAAAATGATAATATTTAAATGATTTTAAAATACCGTAAAGATTTAATATCTATATGTTGGAAACCATCAAAAGTATTGATTTTCAATTAAATTATTAAAAAAAAAAAAAAAAAAGAAATAATTTTATTTTTTTGTTAGAGTTTCCTTAACATATAGGAAAAATGGAATTGAGACTAAGAATAGTATGGCTCCTACAAGAAAAATAGCTGGTCGACCATATATAACCGAGAATGTACCTGCAAGCAATGATCCAATTATTTGAGAAATGGTATAGACAATGTTAAATATCCCATAAAATTTTCCTCGTTTGTCTTCTGGTAACGTATCTTGTGCCCATGCATTTATGATTGTATCTAATCCTAATAATCCAATTAATATAAATGGAAGTAATACTACAAATAGAATGTAATTTACTTCTGTTCCCATAGTTACAAATATCATACAAGCATAAGTTATACTGATAATAACGATTAAAATAGGAAGAAATCTCTTGCGTCCAAATTTATCAGCCAGTCTGCCTAGAAAGACAACTGCTGGAATTAGAATAACAAATCCTACAGCAATGCTAATTAATAATTCTGTAGTTGTGAACCCTAATCCAAAAATATATACGAAAAAAAATGGCAATACAGAATAGATCCCCGCTGTAAAAACTGTTGCTGCTAATAAAATTTTAAAGAAATTCTTTTGTTCTTTTAACTGCTTTAAATCAACTAAATCTTTTAACTCTTCTATAAATTTCCTTTTTGGAGGCAACTCTGAAGCAGGCTTTTCTCTGATAAATAGAAATCCGATAACACAACATACAATATATATAAGCCCTCCAATAGTAAGAAGAATAAAATGACCTTCTTGCGTGATGATAGTACCTGTTTTTGGGAAGGGTGCTGGTACTCCGAATAACTCATTGCCTAATAGAAAAAAAGCAAGTGCAACTATTAATCCCAGATAAGATATAGCTTGGATTATTCCATTTGCTCTTCCTCGACGCTCTAAATCGACTGTATCAGGAATAATAGCTCGCTGAGAAACAGATACAGCATTTGCAGTTGCCCCGATCAAGATTACATCTATGATTATACATATAGTATAACTATTAGATAACCCATATAAAATCATCCCAACTCCAGCAATAATGCCAAAAAGAAAATAGGGTCGTCTTCTTCCCCATTTTGATCGTGTATTATCACTTAAGACACCCCATACAAAGTTCATTATTAATCCCATTGTCGCTGAGAGAGATACCATTACACCGATATAAAGATCTACCTCAGGCAAATTTAAAACGTGATCTAAATAAGTATTAAAAAATTCTGACTCAAAAAAGAAAAATATGCGATCAGCAGCCCATAGGACACCAATAATAAGAATTTGTATAATTAAAAACCGAGTAAAAGTCTTTTTTTTTTTAGTTTCCATAAACCTTTCACAGATTTTTTTTAAAAGAAATGTTTTGATGATAAATTATCGTTCATATTTAAAAGAATATCCTTTTAGAATTAATACTAAGATAAGAATGTAAATTAAATAATGTTAAACTATAATATATGATTAAGGGATGCAAAAAAAGATTATATTCTCGGCTAGACAAGATCATGAAGTTATTAAAAGAGTTATAGATAAATTAGAGAAGATTCAAAATATTAAGCTTATTATTCATGATCCTAAAAAAGAATTCTTTAATCTTTCAAGCATGCCGAATTCATTTAAAGAAGCAGCTCTTATTATTGTGAAAGTTAGAAATGATTGTTCCATCGACCTCCTTCATTATGCTAAAATTAATAGCATTCCAACGCTTCATAATGTAGATACTGTATTAATGTGTAAAAATAAGATAGCTCTTGATTATGCACTGAGGAATATTTTTTCTCAAAATCCTTATATTAATAGATATTTTTCTCTACCCCTATCTTGGAATCAAAATGTATCAAATATATCAAAATTTAAGAAATGGGCAGCCCCAAAATTACCAATTGTAATAAAGAGTCATTATCAGCATGATAAGTATAACAGATTCAACTTTTTAGCAAAAAAACTAAATGAAATAGATAAATTCTGCGATAGATATAAAACTTTTAAGTATTATGATGTGTATATTCAAGAATTTATAGAATGTGATGGAATAGAAAGAAAGATCTATGTTGCGGGTGATAAAATCTTCGGTATTAAGAGAGAAAATCCTATTTATATCTATTTACGCGAGAATCCCGAAAATATTGATGTTGAAAAAATTGATAGGCAAGAATTTAAAATAACGGAGAGTATCAAAAAACTAGCAAAGATTTTGGCAAAAGGGTTGAATCTTAAAATATTTGGTTTTGATCTTATAAAACCTTTAAATAAACGAAAATATTACTTAGTTGACTTAAATGATTTTCCAGGATTTAAGGGTATTCCAAATATAGAAGATGTAATTGTAAATTATCTTAAAGATTATATTTCAAGTATTTAACTTATACCTGTTGCAATAAAGATTGGAAAAATGACTAACCATGCTATAATTCCATATAATATGATGAAATATCCAAATTGAATTTTTTTTGAAATTCTTAGTAATAGTTCCATAGAAAGATATCCAATTATAAAGCTAACTATTGTTATAATAACTATAGTAAGAGGATCTAAGATTCCAAAAACAGAACCCCCAAATAAAATATCAACAATAATAGAAGCAATTGCTACAGGAACGGACATCAAAAAACCTAATTTTAAAGCATTTTCATGCTCATATTTTTCAAAGAGAATAGTGGATACAGTAAAACCAGAACGAGAAATACCCGGGAGAATAGCACATCCTTGAAACAATCCAGCTATAAAGGAATCTTTCATTATATCCTTATCTTGTGTATTATCTATTATTTTTGTTCCATATATCTTTTTTATTCTAAGCAAAACAATACCAGTTATAATGAGTAATGCAGAAATTATTAGAGTTAGTAAATCTCCCTGAACTGCTGTAAATTCTCCAACAACAATAATCTTAAATAGAAAATACAATGGTAAAGCAGTGATAGCTGTGCCAATCGTACTAAAAATTAACCAATTTCTCTTTTTAATATCGATTGAATTACTATTAAATCTATTGGGCATAAAAGCTTTAGTAATATTCATATAATCTTTTCTGAACTTAATGATGACAGCAAATGTAGTTCCTAGATGCAGCCATATTGAAAGACTGAATGCTTCTGCTGGTAAAATATTGAGAAATCCCAAAGAAATAATCATTACTTGACCTGAAGATGATATTGGAAGCCATTCAAATAATCCTTGTAAAATTGCGATAATGATAAATTCCCACATACAATCTCACATATACTTTTTTAATCCTTTCATTATATTTTCTTTTATTTCATCTCTCGCTTTTCTAAAACCATCTATTCCTTTCATTGAAGGGTCTTCAATATCTCCATAATCGCCAGCAAATTCTTTCAAAGTAAAAATTTCCTTATTTTTGTTTTTGATAAATTTAGAGATTTCATTTTTATGTTTTTCAGTTAAAGTTAGGATCAAATCCGATTTATGAATTAATTGCGGATGCTTTTTTAAATCTATTGAAAGAGGTTCTTCGGGTAAATCTATTCCCTCTTCTTTCATGACTAACCTTGCGTCAAGAGATGTAAGCATCCCATCCCTTGCGTTTGAGGCTATTCCTCCTGATAAAACATTCACATCTAAATTGTATTTTGAAAAAAAATCTTTTAAAAATCCTACTGCCATTTTACTTCGTGCGACATTAACACTACAAACTGCTAAGATATTTTTGTAAGGGAAGTTTTTACTCATAATTAAACTGATATTAAGCTGTTAATGTATTATTTCTGTAATGAAACGATACTTTAAAAGTTTCAAGTTATAGAAAAGATATTGAATTTAAGAAAAGCTTTCAATCTTTGCGAATTTAATTCCTTTATTAATCATACTTTTTAAAGAGTTTGAAATATTTCCAGGGGGTAAATCAATTCCTTTGGTTAGATCAATCAAAAAATACACTTCAAATCCAAAATCAACACCATCGATAGCTGTTGAATAACAACAGTAATCTAATGCTAAGCCACACACAAAAATTCTCTTAATATTTTGTGATTTTAAGTATCCTGCTAATCCTGTTTCAGATTTCTTGTCATTTTCAATAAAACCAGAATAACTATCGATTTGAGGATTATATCCCTTGCGAATTATAGCATGTGCTAAATTTTTATCTAGGTTTTTATGGAATTCTGCTCCTTTTGAACCTTGTACACAATGGTCAGGCCATAACACAGGACCTATAGCTTCGGTTTGATATTCATTACCAGAACTTTTCCCAGGATGATTGCTTGCAAAAGATAAGTGATCCTGAGGATGCCAATCTTGGGTTAACACAACTTTGTTATGAGTAGCATTGAATTTTAGTGCTATATTATTGATCCCATCAATGATTTGATCACCTTCGTTAACAGGTAATGCCCCACCAGGCATAAAGTCGTATTGCATATCCACAATAATTAAAGCATTATATTGATTAATTTGAATACCTTTTTCTATTTTTAATTCTTTGATATCCATCAATTTTACCCAATGATTGTTTATATATGAACTAATTTTATAATAAATAAGATCGATTAATATTTTAATTTTTAACTCATTTTTAACTCTTTTTAGTATTTTTAATAATTTTTATCTAAACGGTATTCATAAAGTTTAATTTAATAATATAATTATGATAATATTGTATAATAAGCATCAAGCGCTCGTAGTATAGTGGTAATATGCTGGCTTCCCAAGCCAGCGTCCCGGGTTCAATTCCCGGCGGGCGCATACTTTTCCAATTTTACCAAGAAAGTCCTTTTATAAATCGAAGGTTATTAATTATTGAATTTGCCTCATGGTTAGGCACTTCCATAAAGGCATAAAATTCATTCTGCCAGAAAGCTCTTCCTGAAGTAGTAGACCGTATATCTTCTGCAAATTTTATTGAATTTCTAACAGGAATTAGAATTTCAATGATTGCTTGATATTCTTTCTCCTGATTTATATCTTTAATTTTAGCTGAATATTTCGTAAGTAAAGTTAGCACATTTTTAATATAATCAGGAGGGAGTTGGATAATACAATGATATAATGGTTCTAGTAAAATTAAATCAGCTTCGTTAAGTCCTTTTTTTATTGCTTCATAAAACATGGTAGATAATTCTGTAAATGCATTCTCCTCATCTAAGTTATCGACCTTCAAATTTTCAATGCTAATTTTAAGTTCAGTAAGTTTTTCACCGCAAAGTGGCCCGTTTAGTTGAATTTTTTTGAAAATTTCGATAATTATATTCTTAAATAACTCATTTAGATTATCATTTCCATTATAAATTAAGAGATTTTGGTCGCTATCAAATTTCCAAAAGTGTTCAATATCAGGTTCTTTTAAATTTGTCTTCTCTTCCAAAATTTCTTTTAAAGCACTTAAAGGCTTAAATGAATTAATATTTACAGATTGTAAAAAACTAGCTGTTTTGCGATCCAATCTCTCAATCTTAATTGAAAGAGAATTCTGATTATTTGATGAATTCACAGTAATTAATGGTGAATAAGATCGACATGATTCCTTGAAAACTGCCCTGGGTTCCGATATTGAAACATTTATACCCCGTTTTTCTATCTCTGTTGCTGTTACTTCAAGATGTAATGGACCCATACCTGATAATAAGAATTCACCGTTTTCCTCATTAATTTCAAATCTTAAATTTGGATCTTCAATTAATAAATTTTCAATTATTTTTCTCATTTCATCCATATCCCTTAAATATTCAGGTTCAATCGACACCGTGACAACAGGGGTGGTTACATATTTTACATCTTCAAATGGAACCATCTTATCTATATAATTACTTTCAACAATGGTTTCACCACTTTTTAGCCTTTTAAGACCTTCTATTGCCACTATATTTCCAACAGGTACTTTTTCGACCTGTTCTCTTCTTTGCCCCATAAAAATAGCTGTGCGTTGAATCACTTCATAATTATTTTCTCTTAATAGAAATATCTCTTTTCTTTTTGAGCACATCCCTGAGAAAATTCTTCCGGTAGCTATTAGATTTTGTTTATCAACTTGTACTTTACTCATACAAATCACTAATGGGCCAATAGGATTACATTCTCTCATTGCAAGTCCTATTTCTGAATTGATATCTCCGTCCCAAATTTTTTCAATTCTGTATTTCTGAGCTTCTTTAGGATTGGGAAGATGATCTACGACCATTTCTAAAATGGGTTTATGGATTGGAAAATATATAGCCAAATCTGCATATGTTTCTTTGGAATAAGTTTCTTTTTTATATCTGGCTCTAATATCACTGAATTTAAGATCACTCTTTTCTAAAACACTTAATGTAAAACCCCATTTATGTAGTGCGGATCCAAAAGCAACATTTCCATTAGCTGGGGATACTTGCCATTCTTTTTTGAATGGTTTATCGGCATATCTTTCAATAAGTTTATTAAAATCATTAATAATTCTAGTATATTTTTTTCGTATCTCCTCATCAGTCAATTTTAATTCTCGGATAAGGCGATCAACTTTATTTATATATAGGATGGGTTTAACTCGTTCTTGTAGCGCTTGTTTAATTACTGTTTCAGATTGAGTGATTATTTCTTCAACCGCGTCAACTACAACCACAACTCCATCAACTAGCCTTAAAGCTCGTGTAACTTTACCACTAAAATCTAAATGTCCTGGGGTGTCAACTAAATTAATAAGAAAAGGTTTATGGTCTTCCAATGTCTTTTCATAATACAAAGAAATATTGGCAGATTTCATGGTAATTCCACGCTGTTGTTCTTCTTCTAGATAATCAAGTGCTCTAGCTTCACCAGCTAAATCCGGTGATAAAAAACCAGCTTCACTTAATAATGAGTCAGAAAGTGTGGTTTTACCGTGGTCTATATGCCCAACCAGTCCAAAATTTCTTATATTCTCTGTTTGTTCCATCATTCTTAGTATATCTGTAATTTCCTTACGGCGTGGCATTACTATTACCTAATCAGTTTCTTATTATGATATATAAATAATCTATTATTCTTTCGATTAAAATTTTAGGATTATTGGAACTTAAAAAGGAGCGGGAAATGATGATTCTCATAACTCAAGATCATCTTCATAAAATCGAATTTATATTATCAATTTTCAGTTGGGTCAGAGTTTTCAATGAAATCATTTCCCGCATTATATGTTAAAATTACTTATAATTTTACTTCTCCATCGATTCTTACTATTCTGCTATCTCTATCTAATTTACCATCACAATATAGCTCAATCGCTTTGGGGAAAATTTTGTGTTCCCATTCTAAAATTCTTGAACCTAAGGTTTCTTCTGTATCAGTATCATATACAGGAACACATTTTTGAATTATAATAGGACCGTGATCGGTTTCTACATCTATAAAATGAACTGTAGCTCCAGAAACTTTTACTCCATATTCCAAAGCATCTTTATGGGCATGCATACCTCTGAAAGAAGGTAATAATGCAGGGTGTATGTTCATAACATTCCCCTTAAAACTGTCAATGAACTCTTGACTTACTAACCTCATATAACCAACTAATACAATTAACTCACATTCATGTTGTTTTAGTATGGTTATTATTTTTTGATCAAATTCTTCTCTTGGTAAATGGAGGTGTTTGTCAGATTCTATTAAAAAATAGGGAATATTGTGCTTTTTAGCACGTTCCATACACAATGCTCCAGGCTTATTGCAGATCAAAACTTCTACTTTTGCTTTATTCTTTAAAATTCCATTTTCACATGCTTTTACTATAGCTTCAAAATTACTACCAGATCCGGAGGCTAATGCCCCTATTTTTTTTATTTTTGACATAGATCCTTTAAATTTTCTTTTTAAAAAAATTTTACTCAAATAGAGCATATTTAATGCCTTTAATATCGAAAATATACTATTTAAACATAGGAATTCTCTTATTCTACATAATAAAAAGGTTTTTATGTGATTAACTTATATATATCTTAGAAAATAGAAGTCATTTATTCTTATATTTGATCTTTTAAAATTTCTCTCTTATTATCTAAGAGAAATAAATTCTGATTGTTTAAAAAATTTCATTTAAAAATATATTATATATTCATGCGTACATAATTTAGAAGTTAAAAATAATTAAGATATTTCAAAGTCTTATTAGATAATAAAAATATAATTTAAGGAATCCTTAAATAAAAATTTAAGAACTAATTCAAAAAATTGAAGTTTTATGAGTTCTGAACAAGAATTAGAAAGAATTAAAGAAGAGATTATACAAAATCTTCCTCCTGATATAGAAGTACAGAAAATTGAATTTGAAGGTCCTGAAATAGCCGTATATTCTGAAAATTCTAATCTTGATTTGGTTGAAAGTTCTGACATTTTGAAAGATTTAGCTAAAACTATGAGAAAAAGGGTAGTATTTAGATGGAATGTCGAAAAACGGAAGGAACCTTCGGAAACTGAAGAATATATTAGAAACTTAATAGGTGAAGAGGCAGAAATTTCAGAAATTGAATTTGATCATACTCGTGGAGAGGTAATTATTGAGTCTGTCAAACCTGGTCTTGTTATAGGGAAAAAAGGAGTTAATTTGAAGGAAATAAGGATAAACACATTTTGGCAACCTAAAACAATTAGAACTCCTCCATTAGCATCTAGAACAATCGCCCTTATTAGAGGAATGTTAACGAGAGAGCGCCAAAGCCAAAAAGATATCCTTTTAAGGATTGGAAAAAGAATTCATCGTCCAATCATTTTTAAAGATTTGGATATTAGAATGACTGCTCTAGGTGGGTTTCGGGAAGTAGGAAGATCCTGTATTTTAATGCAAACAAGGGATAGTAATATATTACTTGATGTGGGTCTAAATGTAGGAAACAATAATGAAAAGTTTCCTTTTTTTGATGTCCCTGAATTTTCAATACGAGATCTTGATGCTCTTATTATCTCGCATGCACATCTAGATCATTGTGGTATGGTCCCTTTCCTTTACAAATATGGTTATAGGGGGCCCGTGTATTGTACTTTACCAACTCGCAATTTATCTACTATGCTACAGTTAGATTTTATTCAAATCTGTGAAAAAGAAGGTATACCACCTCCTTATTCGAGAAGAGATGTTAAAACTACAGTACTACATACGATCCCTCTTTCATGGGGAAAAGTGACTGATATAGCACCAGATATAAAACTTACACTACATAATGCTGGTCATATATTAGGTTCTTCAATAATTCATCTACATTTCGGAAAGGGTGGATATAATTTTATCTACACCGGAGATTTCAAGTTCCAGAAGACTAGGCTGCTCGAAAAGGCCGCTGTGAAATTTCCGAGAGTCGAAGCCCTACTTCTCGAGGCGACCTACGGTGGTCCACAAGATCGCATCCCCAGTAGGCAGGACTCCGAGAGAGAGCTCCGCCAGATTTTAAACTCGACACTTAAGCGTGGAGGAAAGGTTCTGGTTCCTGTATTGGCGGTAGGTCGAGCTCAAGAGCTCATCATCATTCTTGAGGAGTTCATTTCGAAGGGATTGATTGATAGAGTTCCAGTTTTCTTGGATGGATTAATTGCCGAGGCAACAGCAGTTCACACAGCGCATCCAGACTTTCTCAGCTCTGACTTGAGGGAAAAGATTCTGCATCAAGGCAAGAACCCTTTTCTGAGTGAATTTTTCACCACCATCAGCACTCCAGATGAGCGATTGGACGTGATCACGGGTGGTCCTTGTATCATCCTTGCGACAAGCGGGATGTTAATTGGTGGTCCATCAGTGCAATATCTAAGATCATTAGCAGAAGATAAAAACAACGCATTAATTTTCGTATCATACCAAGTTAATGGTACGTTAGGCTCCCGTATCCAGAAAGGATTCAGAGAATTTCAATATGTCGATGCTAAAGGCAGAATGCAGCTTGTAAAGTTAAATATTAATGTCTTTACACTTGAAGGATTTAGTGGACATTCATCAAGAAGCCAAATTTCCCAGTTTCTACGACATATTCAGCCACGACCTAAAATTGTAATTACTAACCATGGAGAAGAGAGTAAATGTGTGAGTCTATCTACAATGATCCACAAAAAGTTAAGGAAAGCCACTAAATCTCCAAAAAATCGGGAAACCATTTTACTAAAATAGAAGAAATTCAATAACTCACTCCTCTTATTTGTTTCGATTTACTTTTTTTAAAATAGGCATATGAATTATTAGATGAAAGTCTAAAAAAGAATTCATATCTTTAAAATATCAATTGTTAAGAATTAATTTTTTTAAAAACCAATTATTTATTAATTTAAAATTTTCTTTAAGTGGTACTTTTGGTTTTTAGAAATTACAAAATAAGAGATCATTTAACTACATTAGCTAGGCGGATTGTACAGATTATTTCTTTTTTATTGATAAACTATATTATTCTTGAATTAATCTTCTCGATTAACTTAGTAGGTATAGAAAGCTTTTTAAAAGTACTTCCTGTTTTAAACTCACCAAGAAATCCTCTCTCCGAAGGATCTGGTATCCTTGAACAAATATTTTTTATGATTGCTAAAGGCATTATTCCATTTTTTTTGATGGGTGTTCTTTTGCTGATATTATTATTTACTAATAGATTCTTTTGTGGATGGATATGTCCTATTGGCTCATTTCAAGATTTATGTACTGCAATTCCTATAAAGAAAAAATCAATGAAGCAAAAAACCCATAAAACTTTATTGAATGTTAAATATGTCATCATAATCTTATTAATAATTCTTATTGTACCTCTTGGAGTCTCTGCGGTTACTAATTATGCATTTTGGTTTGATTTTTATAATCAATTAGGATTGTTTGCTCAAAAACCAGTAGGCTTCTTTTCTCTCTCTGAATATATTTTTGTATTTTTCCCAAATATGGCTATAGATATTTTTCAATCTGGGGGATTAGAACCTCTCTTTTCCAATTTTGGTGGATTTATTATATTTATAATTTATTTAATTATTATTGTTCTTTCAGTACGTTATCCTAGATTCTATTGTAGATATATTTGTCCATTTGCAGCGATATCCTCTGCTGTTACTGATTATTCATTCCTAAAATTATCTAGAAATCCTGTTAAATGTGTAGGAAGATCAGACTGTGGCAAATGTGAACGTGTTTGTCCAAAACAAATTCGGATCTTAGATGAGCCTTTTGAATTTTTTACTGGTAAAGGTGAATGTAATCTCTGTTTGAAATGTAAAGAAGATTGCCCCTACGATGCTATAAATTTAAAATTTGGAAGTGCATAGTTTCAATTTTAATAATTTCGCCTAGCAAAGTTGTTTTACTCTTAATTTTTAAATAAAGGTTTATAATTTAGTAAAAATTTCTTTATATGAACATTATAGCCGGTTGATATGCATGGATATCAAAAAAATAGAGGAACTAAGACTAAGAATGAGAAAGGATACAGAAGTAGGTATACATGGCATTTTAGATTCGCAAGCTATAAGATATTATCATGAAAAAGAAAATGAGTATAATAACGATATTCGCCCCCCATTCTTTAGAGATGTAGATAGAATTGTCCATAGCAAGGCATATGCTCGTTACATCGACAAAACGCAAGTTTTTTTTGAAATTAATAACGCAAATATTACTCATCGTTCATTACATGTTGTTCTAGTTTCAAGAGTAGCACGTCAAATTGGTCGAGTATTAAGACTAAATACAGATTTAATAGAAGCTTGTGCTCTTGCTCATGATATTGGTCATACATGTTATGGCCATGTAGGTGAACAAATTTTAGAAGAAATAAGTAAAAATTATAAAATTGGGACATTCAATCATAATGCTCAAGGAATTAGATGGGTTTTTTATCTTGAAAAGCGATTTCCTAAACAACCAGCGAGAGGTCTTAATTTAACTTTACAGGTTCTTGATGGGGTTTTATGTCATGATGGTGAAATAAATGAAAGAGAATTGCATCCACAAAAAATTAATGGAAAAATTTGGGAGGATTTCTTTAGAGAATATAAAGACAGTTTTACTGAAAACAAAATTAAACGGGTTCCAATGTCTTATGAAGGAATTGCTGTAAGATTTGCAGATTCGATTTCATATATAGGTAGAGATATTGAAGATGCTATCTTATTAAAGCTTATAAAAAGGAAAGATATTCCAGAAACGAGTAGAAGCATTCTAGGAGATACAAATCGAAAAATAATGAAGTCTTTAATGATGGATCTCCTTAAATACAGTTTGAACAATAACACTATCGGATATAGCGAAGAGGTATTTGAAGCATTGAAGGAATTAAAGCAATTTAATTATGAAAGAATTTATAATAGACGAAATTATTTTGGAACTATTAATAAATCAAAAAAGCCATATATTCAAGTATTGCGAGATAAATTTGAATTAATTTGGATTGAATCTTTAAAGCATTTAGAGGAAGAAGATTTTGATGCTCCCATTTTTAAAGACCACGTTGAATACATTGATGATAACAAATATTCTACTTATTATTATCCCTTAAAAAATCAAAATAAATTAACTCTTATTGTTCGAGATTATATTGCAGGAATGTCTGATAAGTATTTTGCACAAATTTATGATTTATTCAAAAAATCCTCCTAAAAAGTCCAAAAATTAATTTAAAACAAGGTATTTTTTAAGATTCTGTTTAGAGTATTGTGATAATACATTGATATAAATTGAAGTAGGATTACACAGGAGGATAATAACAAATTTTTTTTATACGGGGTTTTTTGTTGTTTCAGTCACGGGGTTTAAAAAATAGTTTTTTTAAAACTTTTTAAAAGTATCCTCCATTAATGTTGTGTAATCCAATAAAATATAAAACCATGTTATAATAAAAATCTATCCTTATTTAAAATAAGTCATAAATGAAAAATTACATTTATTAACACGTTATTTCAATCTTAATAGTTTAATAGGGTTTTTTAGAAATTTTAAACTATTAATAATTAGCTTATCTCTTTAATACAGCCCGGTAGTGTAGTGGTCAAGCATTTGGGACTCTGAATCCCGAGATTCAGGGTAATTTCATGCTCTGAAAGGGATACCACGGTTCGAATCCGTGCCGGGCTATTTATCTTAAACTTCTTCTAACCAGTTCTTTTAATTATATGATATCCAAATCGTGATTTAACTGGTTGTGAAATCTCTCCAATCTTCAGTTTAGTATTCGCATTCCAAAATTCGGGAACCATATCACCCTTCGAGAATTCTCCTAAATTTCCTCCTCTTTTTTTACTTGGACAAATAGAATAGTTTCTTGCTAAATTTTCGAAATTTTCACCTGCTTGTAAATCTTCATAGATTTCTTTAGCTTTATTAAATTTTTCAACCAAAATATGACTTGCTTTGATTTTTCCCCCATGAATAGGTGCACCACTAGTTTTTCTACTTCCTTTTGTTCCGGAATCCTTTTTTTGGTGTCCTTTTCCATATTTATTTTTACCCATAAGTTTCGCCTCATAGCAATATTACTCAATACCTTTTTCAAATCTTCTTAATTTAGCTTTTTTGTGCATGATTTTCATGTATAATGCCTTTGTATCTTTTGGAGGTACGTATTCTGTTTCTTTCTTATTAAGTGTTAAAGCTTGCTCAGGGCAAGATAAGATACAATTCCCACATCCAATGCATAAATCTTGATTAACTTCTGCTAAATTGTCAACTACTTGAATCGCATCCATTTGACACCGATCTACACAAGTTTCACATCCAATACATACGTCAGAGTCAACTTCAGCATAATAATTTGAGTATATTAGTTCCCATGGTTTTTCTAATTTTTTAAGATTAGTAATTAGATCGCAACAACATCCACAACAACAGCAGATAAAACTGGGATTTAGTGCATTACCAGGTTGAATTATTAATCCCTCTTCTTGAACTTTTTTAAAAATTTCAAGTGCTTCCTCCCTAGAAACAACACGTCCCCAATCTAGATCAAGTGCATGATCTACAGAATCATTTAAAACAAAACATAATTCACGCATATCAGATTGTTTACAGGATTGTCCAATGAGATCCTTTCCCTTTCTACAAACACAGTCCATTACCAATATCCTTTCAGCGTTTTCAATAATATTTCTTAGCTGATCATGAGTAGCGATATTGTGAGTGGGTGTAATACTTTTTTCTACTGGAATTGTTCGTAATTGGTTTATCTTCGTACTTGTAACTTCATCACGAAAGGCTTCATCCATATATTGTTCGAAATCTTCATAATATTCTTTTGTAAGCCGCTTTAATTGGTACTCAAACATACCTACAGCCAAAAATGCATTTTGATATAATTTTACTGTCTTGGTTCCTTGCTTCTTTCTCTTAATACGTATTCCTCCCTTTTCATATATCTTATACAAAATTTTTTCAAGTTCTTCAATTGAACTTACTTTTTTCTTTACTCTACGGTAAATTTTTTCTATAGGTTCTTGAATAAATC
>JBATUM010000226.1:0-32784 GCA_049671145.1 Promethearchaeia archaeon | reverse complement strand
GTAAAACAGAAATATCAGCTGCTAGTAGTAGTATGGTATTTCTTTCTTCAAAAATTTTACATGATTCTTTAAACCAAAAAATATCATATAATCTAATCACTGGAAAGGAGAGAATAATTGTCTCAATTTTAACTGAAAATATTGCTCTAATGGCATATCTAAATAGACAATTATCCGAACTTGAAGGGCTAGATTCATATATAAATTCCCTAAAAGTGTTTGCAATTCAATTATCTGCAATCATAGAAACCTCTGATCTTATTAAAGAAGAAATATTTGTTGCTGTAAAAAGAGCTATACCAAATGCTTTAGTAATAGCAATAATAACTAAAGATGGTTTACCGATTAAAATTCAATCAACTATGCCTGAACCAATACTTTCCGCAATGACTTCTGCAATATATAATTTAGCGGGTATTCTATTGGAGGAGGATCTAGAATACTCTATTATTGGAGGTGAGAATGGTTCTATTATAATTCATGAGTTAGATGAAAAAAGAATTCTCGCAATTGCTGTACCAGAAGCAGACGAAAGAAAATTAGGTTCTTATATAGTAAAAATTAAATCATTAATTAAATAGCATAAAAGTTCACGAGATAATCCTAGTTATCTCACGGGCTATTTTCAAGGCTCCAGAATAAGATTCAGAAAAATTTTTCGCACTAAATAAGATGGAACATACAGGTTCTCCCTTACTCATATTCTTAATAGGTTCACTTTTGTCTTGAATAAACTTGAGATTGTTTATTTCCTTCAACTTATCTATTGGAATTTCTTTTGGTGCGAAATAAATTAATTTAGTAACATATTTCTTGCAAATCTTATTATTTAGTATCTCTATAACTTCATTCCACTTCTCTTGATTAAAACTTATAATATGCAAATTTAATAAATTTATATCCATGGAAACCTCTGAAGCCCTTATAGATCCAGGAATTCTTGGATTTATTTCCATTAAATAAGGGAAATGATTTTTCAACACAAAGTCAAATCCATTAATACCTTTTAGTCTCAATTTATTCGCCATGGATATTGAGATTTCAGAGATCAATTTATTATCTTCTTTTAATAAGTTTCCTGGAACTATATTTCCACAATACATAAATTGTTTAGGTGGATTAACAAACTCTAAACCAATAATTTGACGGTTAATAGATATAACTTTGGTTTCAGTTCCATTAGAAATAGTGGTGCAGCTAACTGGTATTCCCTCAATATACTCTTGAATTAACCAATTTGAAGAGTTATAATCTTTAATTTCCAAATTCTTAATTAAAATGGTTAAATGTTCTCTATTTTCAATTTTGTATACATTTATTCCTCCAGCACTCTTCTTCTTTTTCAATATCAAAGGATAGGATAAAAAATTCTCTAATTCTTCTAATTTTTTTAATTCATAGGTAATTGGAACTTTATATCCCATTTCTTTTAGAGTATGATAGATTTTGGAAATACTTCTCGCATTTTTTAGGACATTAATACTATTATTAAGGCTTTTAGCATCATCTTTTTTTTTTTTAACTTCATTAAGAATATATTTACGTTCTTCTAAATGATCATCCATGCCACTAGCAATAATCAAATTTTCTATATCAGGATATTTATCTAATAAATCAATTGTATAATGAGCCAAAAATTGTTGATAATCATTTTTAATTGAGTTATATCTCATACTTAATTCTTTTGTTATAATTATAAAATCTTTAACATATGGATATAAATCTAAATCTCCAAAAAAATCAACAACATATACATCATATCCTGCTTTATTCAAAGAGTAAGCAAGAGGACGTGTATTAAAACCGACAACTAAAACAGATTTCTTTTTTCCGTCCATCAAATAATAAATAATTTTTGAGTTTAAAGAAATTTTTTCAAATTCATAGAATTCTTTTTAATTCTAAAATCAAATTTTCTGGATTGTAACGGTCGAATTGAAATATCTGAGCTTTACCAAATTTTTTAAAATTTTTCTTTATTTTATCTGCTGCGTATGTATTAACCCCTAAAGCTTGTGTGGCATAACTTTTTTTAGGTTCTAAAACAACCACGTGAACCCCTTTTTTTGAGAGTCTTTTAGTTAATTCTTTTAGTTCCTTAACGATTAGTGTATAATCAGTCTGTACTTGGGCGACTAAGTCGGGATATTTTACAGAAATATTTGATCCACAATCTGAACATATGAAAATAACAGGAATAACATTTCTATTTTTTAATTTTTCAGCATTAATTAATTTAACACATTTTTTTAGTGCAGCTGCCATGGGAGTATACGACTTTCCTTCAATACTTTTTAGTTTATTAAGAGCGTTTTTAAAATAAACTGTTGGCTTTTGAAGAACTATTGCTTCTTTACCTCTAAATATAATTAAACTGATTTTATCTCTTTTTCTATATCCTTCCTTATGTAAGGATAAAATTACATCTGTCATTTGTTTTATCACATAATACATCGATGCAGAACTGTCAAGCACAAAAAAAAGTAAAAGGGGTGCACGATATTCAAAGATTTTATCCATTAAATCATATTTATTGAATTTTATAGGAAATTCTATATCTGTTTGATTGTATAATGTGTTTTTCAAATAGCTTCTTATAGTTGCATCTAAAGCTAAACTCTTTGGTTTATCTATGGGGGTCCGATAAGAAATATACTTTCCTTTTTGAGAAGATGCTATTTTAATTCGTCTTCCTATACCACGACCTCCATAATTTGAAACTTTTCGTTCTTTTCGGATATTATCAAGAACGGAACTCATTTTTTGTTCCATTTTATAAATTAATGGCAATTCCTCAGTTTGATTTTCAAAAAATTTAAGATCTATCTCTTCAAGGGGAATATTTTTTACTTTCCAACCTCCTGCAGGAGCAGGACTCCTTTTTTTGTTATCAGGATATTTAGGGGGAGGTAATTTTTGTTCTTTAGTCTCCGGCATTTTAACTTTTCTCGGATCTACGGATTGTCGTTTGAATTCTTTATGTAATGTATCATCCTGTTTTAATGGTCCTTCCGAATCAGGGTTAGGCTTATAAGCATTTGGATCCTCATATGCTTTTTGTATTTTTCCATAAACTTCTGCAATTTTAGCTTGGATTTCTTTTGGAGTCATCTCATAATGAAGCGACTGAATTCTATGTTCGAAAACTAAATCCAAAGCTACATTTAAATCTTCCTCTGTAATTTGTGTTCTACTATTAAAAGCAGCATGAGCTCTAGCACAGCGTATGAAAGTTATATCTGCTCTTTGAGAAAATATCTCTAATTCATTAACAATCATAGATACAAATTCAAAAACAGAGGATGGCACTTTTACTTCTTTTACTATTTCTCTTGCTTTTTTGATCTTATCTCGTAGTTCTTCCTCTTCTTTTACGTATTTCTTAATAAATGTTTTTGGATCATCATCAAAATCGATAACTCTTCTTGTTATTTCTGCTCTTAATTTTGATTCCCTTGGTGCTTTTATTTTAACTTCCAAACCAAGACGGTCAGCAATTTGGGGCCTTAATTCACCCTCTTCAGGATTCATTGAGCCCACTAGAACGAATCGAGACGGATGTATAACAGAAATTCCTTCTCTTTCAATAATGTTTACACCAGAAGCAGCTGCATCTAATAAAGTATCAACAATATGATCCTGCAGAAGATTAATCTCATCAATGTAAAGTATCCCACGATTTGCTTTTGCTAATAAACCTGGATGAAGACTTTTGATGCCCTCAGTGAGGACTTTATCGATAGAGAGACTACCACAGACCATATCCTCTGTAATTCCTAATGGGAGGTTTACAAGTCTCATCTCACGAGTATCTACTTCGATCTCTCGTTTTCCTTTCTTTATACGGCATTCTTCACATAAATCTTCATTTTCTAAGTGAGGATCACATGAAAATGGACAATCCTTTACAACTTCAATCTCAGGCATAACTTCAACAAGACTTCTCACGGCTGTTGATTTTCCTGTACCTTGTTGTCCTGAGAGTAATATCCCACCAATTTGTGGGTCAATAACGTTTAAAATTAGCCCCATTTTCATTTTGTCTTGTCCTAAAATAGCAACGAAAGGAAAGGATGAAATTTTCATATTTTTACTCCAAATAATCTTCTAACAATTTAAATTGTTTAGTTAGACATTCTTTTAATTAAAAATAATATTAAGTAAAATAAAGATTTTCCTCTTAAACCTTAGATTAATAATAGGGATTATAAAATTAAAAGAATAAAAGAAAATATTCTAGTATTTAGAATTTTTTAGATAATAATGTTAGTTTTTCATTAAGATTTGAGACACACTCATCCCATTCTGCTAAAATTTCTTTAATTTTTGGAATTATTAAGTCTCTTTCTTTAAATTCTAAATAGTCTATAAATTGTTTAATTTTTTCTATTTTTATGAAGGTTTCAGCTACGTATTTCCGTATTTCACGAGTTTGATTATCTAAAACTTCATGGATTCTATGAGATTCTCCTTTACGTATCAAGGTGGCTAAATATTCTTCGGTACCAAGCAGTAATGAGTCCAATTGATTAATTTGGTTTTTAATAAATTTCTCATATGTTTCTAAAATATTATCACTAGGGAAAAAGTTAGTTATATCAATAATGAATTTCTGTGCTTGTATTACTAACTGTTCCATGCTTTTAAATCCCTCAATTCTAAATTCAACTTCATGAAAGTTACTTCTCTCGTTATTTCTATCATCTAATCTGAAAATCTTAAAACCCGGATCGTTTTTCAATTGTTTTACTGGATCCCCTTTTCTTTCTGGATATTCAATCTGTCTAACTAGACGTTCTGGATTAAATACTAATGCAATAGCAAGGGGATTTAAACTTTGATATGCTACTGTAGTTTTTCTATCACCAAATCCCGAAAGCATAACTTTAAAGCCTGGATGACTATGCCACCATCCTATTACATACTCGCCTTTATCAAAAGCTTCTTCTTCAATGATAACTGTCGAAGCATAATCTTCTTCCGACCAGACGTATTTATCAACTATAGCCTTGGGATCATAAACTTCATGCATAATTGGATATGCTTTTGAAATTAGTACATCATCTTTTTGATTTTTGCCAATGAAAATCCCGTTTGCTTCAATCCACTTATCTTTTGGTATTTTTTGATTCGCAAATCTTACACTCGCAGCAATAATCGTTAAGTACGCCTGTTTAGGAATAATCACAGTCATTATTTATCTAAATTATGTTATTTTTCATTCTTGTTAATTTTATACTACTGCATATATTTATTCTCTTAGCTATTTTTCTTTTAAAAGATAAAATTATTTATATTCATAATATACCATTATATTATTACTAAATACAAATTAATACTGATTCCAATATATAATTAAAATCATCTGAAAGAAAGGATTAAAATGGCTGAAAAAGGTTTTGAACCACTAACAAGTCAACTGGGTATACCTGGGACTTCTTATAGGATTCAACTGGGATTAATTAATGGAAAATGGGCATCAAGACTATTGAAGGGCCAAAATGTTATAGATTCATACATTTATAAAGATGAAGATGTATCAGAAGGGGGATTTCCTAATCAAAATCTCATTGTAGGTTGGGTCTTACGTACTGTGGCAATTCCAAATATAAACCCACATCAAGTAATGAAAACCACTCAGGCTTTAGTGAAACAGGCAATTGAAAAGAGAGAACAAAAGAAAGTTATGGCTCCCATAGAAGAAACTAAAAAGGTTGAATTAGAAAAAGTACCTGAAAGTGAGATAAAAAGGCCTCAATCAGTGGGATGGGTAAAACAGGAAGGAATGAAGTCTGTACAAGAATTAGAAGAAGAAAAACGTCAAGCCTTTAAAGAACGAATGGTATATAAGAAACAAGAAGAAGAAGCAAGAAGATCTGATACAATAACAACATCAAGAGAATTACCTTCTATACCTAAAGGTAAAGAAGCGCCATCAACATTCTGTCCTCATTGTGGAAAAGATTTAGATTGGAAGTATTGTCCTTTTTGTGGAGGAAAACTTCCACATTAGTACCAATCTTAAATAACTCTCTAAATTTATTTTTTGTAATACTACAAATTAAATAAATCAATTTTTAAATGAGATAAATTATAAATATTACAAAAGTTAACTATATCTAAACTTAATAGATTGAGTGATAAAGTAATGGGTAAGGATACAGATACAAGTGTTGTTACCATTAAACCAATGGCCTATTATAAGATGCTAGTTCATGTTCTTAGATTTGGATCAAAAGTAAAAGCTGTTAACGAATACAAAGAAGTTATGGGGATGTTAATTGGTCATCTAGAGGGACAAGGCGAAATTAAAGATGTAATCATAGAAGATGTTGTACCCATAACACATGGAGGATCAATTGAAGTAAAGTTTTCTGCAGAACAGCTTGGTGCTTTTGGAGAAATTGATAGGCAAATCTGGGAACAACATGGTGAAGAGAATTGGTTTAGTGTTGGTTGGTATCATAGTCACCCAAATCTGGGAATTTTCTTCTCTAGTACTGATATATTTAATCAATTATTTTGGCAAGATAAAAATCCTAGCGGTCTAGGAATAGTATTTGATCACGCTTATTTGGAAAAATCTGGTGATTTAGGATTTAGAGTTTTTAGATTAGACGATCCTTCAAAAGGACTAAATTCTAAATACTATGAAGTTAAAACTATAGTCGAGCCACCAGATAATTTTGGATTTTATGAGAAAATAATCGATTTGGTAAACAAAATATACTCGAAAGAAGCTCCTATTCTTGAATTAAATGAAACCACTGATTTATTTGGTGAGGTATTTTTTCCTGAACATAAACAACTAGAAAGCAAGAAACCTCAATTATCAGTACAAGAATTAGTAAATAATCTAAAAAAAGGATTTTCAACTTTTATAGATCTATCTATTGAACCTCTAATTAACATACTTAACCTTTGGAGCCAAGACATTGTAAAAAAGATGTTTTATAATAATACACAAATGAGAAATGATTTAATTGAAATGAAAGAAAATCTAACCACAGGCATAAGTAACCTACAGAAATCATTTAATTTCTCATTGCAAGACGATTTAAAGAAATTAGATTTCTATATAGATGATAAGCTAAATAATCTTGATGAAGGACTGATTAATATGGAAAAAGAAATTCATCAATTTAAAGAGAATCTTACACTACAAATAAATCAATTAATTGAAAATAAATTTTTACAAGACGTTAATCAAATAATAGAAAGCTTTGATAAGAATCTTGGAGATTTAGATAAAGTAAATGAAATGAATGAGATGGTCTTACAAACTTTAGAACCAGATTATGTTGAATTAGAAAAGTTATATAATATCATTGATCCCACGAAAAGCAGAATAAAAGGCGCAGTAGAGGATAATCAAGAGATAATTTTAAATAATTTTAAGAAAAAATTATCCAACATTAAAGGTATTTTTTCTAATTTAGATAAAGATTTAAGAAAACTCCTCTCAGATTTAAAAGCAGCTATACTTGTTCTTGAGGGTTCCAAAGGTCCTGTTCTAAACAAAATTGAAAAGTTAGAGAATGAGAAAAAAAATCTTCATAACACTATAAGAGAATTAAAAAATGAAATTAAAGAATTGAAGAAGTGATTGTGAAATATTATGTTAAACAACCCTAACAATAATAAAGAAGAAGAAATCGAGATTGCAAGAGATTGGAAAGTGTATATAAGAAATAATGCCTTTAGAAAAATGCTTAGTCATATAATGAGGTTTGCTAATAAATCCTTGGAAGACAATCAAGAAGTAATGGGTATTTGTATTGGCGAAGTAAATTCAGAAGATAAAACTTTAAATTTAATGAATATCATTCCTGTATGTCATGGAGATATTGTAGAACTTGGTTTTTCTCAAGAGGTTCATGAAAAAATTATGCAAATAGAAGAAAAAATTATTGCTACAAATTTAAATATGATTGGCTGGTATCATTCAAGACTAAAAGGTGGGCTTTTCTTTTCTCACGCAGATCGGAGTAATCAATTATATTTTCAAAATGAGAAACACCTATATGGATTTGGAATTATATTTGATAATAACCTACTTAATCCTGATAATAAATTTGGATTTGAGATTTTTAGATTTAAAAATTTTTCAAATGGAATAGACAGTGAATATGTTAAAGTTCCTTTTGAACTGGAAGTACCTAAAACTTTAGAATTTTTTAAATGGGTAGAAGCGCTTGTAGAAGATTTTCAGAGAAAAAATCCTATAGTGATCAATGAATTTGACGAAGTTAGAAAATTAATGCCTGGAGAACTTCAAGAAATCCCAAAAATAGAAGATGTCGCGATTGAAAATGGCGCTGATGATTTTAATGCTCAAATACAACCAATATTCACAGGTTTTAAAGAGGGCACTTCACAATTTGCAGAAACTTTTATTGATGCCTATAAAAACCAATTAAGTAATTGGATGATTGACGTTAGAAAGGGTTCATTAAAAGGCATTGAACAGATTAGAAGTGTTGTGAATCAGATGAAGGACTCTTTCGAACAAGGTTTAGAAAAGATACAGACTTATTTTGATACAAGCTTTTCCGAAATTTCAAACGTTTTTATCAAAAATATTTCAGAATATATTGATAAAAGAGTTGAAACCCAAAAAGAGTTTAAAACTAAAGTTTCAGATTTATTCGAAGAAATTTATAATGAAATACAATCTATAATTGAAAATAATTTAAAGGAATTTACTGATAGACTAAAAGAAAAAATGTCATACGAAGAAGTAAAATTATATAATATTAATCAAATAAATACAAAGATTAAGCCTTTACTTAATAAATCTTCAGATTTATTAGCTAAAACATATAATAATACAAATGCTCTTTCTGATGATCTCATAGATGAAATTAAAAGATTGAGTTCAAGGTTTAGTTTAAATTTAAATGAAGAAATTGAAAACCTTAATTTAGATTCTGATCCTATTAAAGAAAAATATAAAGAAATCGAAGAGTTAATTGAGCGTCTTCAAAAAGTCATCTCAGATTTTAGACAATTAAAATAATATTAAGTAATTATTTAATACTACTTCTTTAATTTATATTAGAAAAATTCTAATGAAGATACTGTGGATATTTTTAATTTATATTTAGGGATATTAGTGTTGAGTCTTTTTAATTGGTTTCTTTCTGCTATACTACTTAATATTCTACCAATTCTGTCTACTCTAATATCTATTCCATAATTTTCTCTCAAAACAGAATTTATTTTATAAGAAGAGAGTATAACTACTTCTGAAATATTTTTTTCACAGAGCCTTTCAATTGCTTGTTTCACTAATTTTAAGATCGTTTCTTTATTGGGTTGATTCTCCATGTTCATATAAATATTATCTTTGAACGTTTTTAAAATTTTCATCTTTAAAACATAGTTTCCTATTTTGTAAAGCCTTTTATTATTATTGTGAACTTAATTGTATACCAATTTATAAAAGAAGAAAATCATTTATATAAACTTAAATTAACCACCATTAGTAATCGAAATCTTCTCTTTGCGATGAAATCTAATAATCTGTTATCCAAAATAAAAAAATTTTTAAAACTAATTTATCAGAAAGTTATTCTCAAAGAGATTTATTTAGAAGGAAAAGAGCCTCCAAAATCATATGCATTTAGTAAGAAGTTTATTGGAATATATGCCCTGTTTTTATCAATTTCTTTAATTCTTTTAATAATAATGAATATATCTGCTATTACTTTTTCCTCGTTTTTTGAGCAACTTTTTATTATTGGAAATGCTATTGTCGCATTATTTATTTTGCTGTCTTTATTATATAGTAGTGATAAGCTTAGAGATTTAATTTTTGAAAAGCATACTGGCATAAAACAACTAATAATCTTTTTAGGGGCAGGAATTGGATTTTATTTACTCTTTCGAATGCTATTTTTATTAAAACTGAATTTATTGACATATCTATATTTTTTATCAACAGTTTGGTTGATTTTATTAAGTACAAGGTTTTATATGTATTCTAGAAAGTTTGCAACAAAATTAGAAGCGAAATTTATTACAAAATATTCACCAACTAGACGTTTCTTAGCAGGAATATCTCCTTATTTTATTTTAGGTTTATTAATTGTACTAGCCTTATTTTATCGCCTTCTACTAGTATTTATTTCTTTAGATTTTTTTGGACCTTATGATCCTCAAGGAGCAGTTGCAGTGTATCAAATAGAAATGCGATTAGTAATGCCATTGATTTATTTTAGTCTTATTATGACACTGATATTCATTATTTTTGAGTTTGTTTTTACCCGTAGAAAAGCAGAAACTAAAAGAGCTGGTTTATTTGATAATTACACATTTTCATTAATTGTTTTTTTTATCTTTTTCTTTCAGATCTTTCAAACTACAATCTTTTTATTATTAAGACCAGAAACAATTAGCGCTTTAAAAGCGACGGTAGGTGCTACTAGCTCGACTGTATCCTTTATTTTTATTTTTGAGTTTTTAATTTCCATGATTTTCCTGTATAGGGTTATAAAAAAGCTGGGTAGGTCTCTAGGTTGGCAGATATTTTTATTTAAAAGAGATGGATTGATCTTACTAATTTTGGGATGTGTAATTGCTCAAACTTTAACCCGTTTTGGCTTAGAAGCACAAATTTCAAACCAAGAGGTAAGTATTATTGGAAATTTCTTGATGTATGATAAATATATTATATCTATTATAATGATCTTCTTTCTTGGAGCAACATTATTGGTTTATTATCTAAAGCCTCAATCAACCTCAATGTTCATTAGACTCCAAAAAGAAACAGTTGATATAGAACAAGAAAAAATGGAGATTGTATATAAACTATTAAAAAGTGAATATATAAGAAGAGGTGAAGCTTATCCCATTGAAATCTTAGATCGCGAATTGATAAAAGCAACAAAACTTCCTAAAAATGCAGTGTATTCTCTCATTAATGAGTTAGCTGACAGTAATATGGATGTTCTTATAAGAGACATAAAAGGTGATTATGGTATTACTCAAAAATTTATAGATTTTGTATCAATCACCGAAAAATTTGATAAGAAAGAAGTTGCACAGAAGAAGGCAAAATCATATTTATCTCAACGATTATATGACACGATGACTAAAAAATCTCCTGACTTGTTTAAATTAAATAGTGATTTAGAATCAGGTAAAGCTTCCGATCGATTTATGTCTTCACTTACAAACACTTATAGCAAAAAGTTAAAAGATGAAAGACTTAGAGAGAAAAAACAGCAAGAAGCAGTTATATCTTTTACTGAAAAAGATATTCCAGAATCTTTAAAAGATTTAATCATTGAAATTTTAAAAAAAGAATATATTTATCGGATTGAAAATTACGAAGAGTATCCTGATTTTCAATTTCCTATTTCTGAAATAGCATCAATAGTTCAAATGGAAACAAAGATTACTCCAGGAGAGCTTTATCCAATTTTAGAAAATTTAAATACAGAGGACATTGAGTTAAGACTCTTAAAGAATAGTAATGAACCAGAAGATAAAATTATTAGATTTTTTCCTATTGCTGATGATGCACTTATTTATTCACTAGCCAATTTTAGACCTAATGAATTCAACAAGGTAAAAATAGAAATTATAAATAAATTTGTCAAATTTCTAAAAAGGAAGAAAAGTAAAGCAGCTATTTCTAAATTGAAAAAAGGGATAGGAAAAAATACAGAAGAACAACGTTTATGGGAGAATATATTAAAAAATTTATTTAATTATTATCCTCTTTATACTGAGGTACAAGATAAGATTCAAGCTGGAGAAGGAATATTAAAAGTTTTTAAAATATTTCCTAAAAAAGAAATTGATATCTTTTTGTAGCGAATCCTAATTTTAAGTGATTTTTTTGTAGAATTATTTTAAGGAAAAATTCAAGAAAGATTCACTATTTAGACTTTCATCTAATTAGTTGATTGAATTAAATTGGTACTTAATAAAACTAAACAAAGTATTAAAAGGACATTTTTGGGATTATCTTCTTTCCAAATTTTAGTTATGTTTAGAAGAGGATTATTTTATACCTATTTATCAATTTATATGAGAGATTTTTTACTACTTTCCGTTACTGAAACTACCCTCTATGCTACAATACCGATGATAATGAGTGTTATATTTCAAAATTTTGTATGGGGGCCAATATCAGATAAACTACAGCGACGCCGGGTACTAATAATCTCAGGGGAAATTATAGCGGGTGGTGGTACTATATTGGTCTGGGGGATTCATTCAATATTCGCAAATTTCTATATTGCGGGTTATGTTATCATTATTGGTTTATCATGCATTGAAATCTTCTGGAGTATGTCTAATATTGGATGGAGTGCACTTATTAGTGATGTTTACTCTCCTGAGGATAGAAATAGGAAAATGGGGCAATTAACAGGTGTTGGTGGACTAGGTCGTATGATAGGGATATTAATAGGAGGTTATCTCTATGATAGTGGTTTAGGATTTCGAAATGGCCCATTATTCTTTATAGCTTCATTTGTTATGTTTATATCAACAATTCCAATGTTATTTGCTCCAGAAGGAGGGATACATCAAATTGAATTTAAAAAAGATGAAATAAACGAAAATGAAGAAAATGATAGTAATTATAAGATTGTTTTCATCATTTTTATGATAGCTCTAGTTTTTATTAATTTTGGCAGAAATAGTATTTCTGTTCCTTATTCACAATATCTAGTATTAGAAAGTGGGTTTAATGTGGATGATGTTATGTTGAGCTATATTGCAAATACTCGATCATTAGCAGTGTTAACAATCGGCTTAACTTTTGGCTTGTTAAGTAAGAAATCAGGTCATTCTAAGACCCTCATTTTTGGAACTATTTTCGCAATAGTTGCTTTAATTATCACTGCTCTATCTTCAAATTTATTTTTAATTTTCCTCGGTAGCTTTTTAATTGGAACTTCTGATGTAATAATTAGAGCAACCTCATATACTATAGCTTCTAAATTAATACCTGCAAAAATCCGCGCAAAGTTATTTGGAGTGTATAACACAACTTTTTTCCTTTCTTGGGGTCTAGCATGCACTTTAATAACAGGACCAGTTATAGACCTCTTAATACTTAATGGATTTGGAGATCTTTTTGCATATCAAATCGCCTTTATAGTAAGCGCGCTAATAACGGGAATTGGACTGCTTATTTTTGTATTATTGGAAATTTGGTTAAAAATTAAAAAAAATTAAAAAATATTTTATTGATAATTCATTCAACTAGATTCATGGGCTTACCATGATGCTCAGGAATGGGTTGTTCTCCACATGAGCTTCCCATCCAGCATACTAGTTGATTTCCTTCCTTATGCATAGATTTACCACAATGCATTGGAATTTCTTGTTCAAGTCCACATTCTTCACATACTAATTTTCCCATTTTTTTATCAACTTCTTTTTTATTATTAATTTTTTCTTTAAGAGTATGAGCATCAATTCCAGCTTTTATATACATTTCAGGATTGAGTTTAAATTCAGTTACACATGATTGATTGCAGAAATAATATTTCATTCCATTATATTCATATTCAATCCAATCTTCAGCTTTCCCTTTCATACCACATACCGGATCTATTACAAGATCATCTTCAATTATACCTTTATGCATTAATTTTGGGTCAGCATGTTCAAAGTCTTTGTATTTCTCGGGATCCGATTTGAATTCATGTTCACATGAAGCACTGCAGAAATAATATTTATCTCCTTTATATTTATACTCAATTGAACGACTCGGAATAATTTCCATTCCACAAATTGGATCCATCACTTTTTCTTCGATTAGTAATTTCTCCTCTTCAAGTTGTTGTTCAGTTTTCGGTTCAAATCTTTTAAGGAAGAGCGCATTGGTCACCACTGAAACGGAACTAGTTGCCATGAAAACAGCCGCTAGGTATGGTGGTAAGAAAATCCCCGTAAATCCGTATAAAACTCCTGCTGCTAGTGGAATTCCTATGATATTATAAAAAAATGCCCAGAATAGATTGGTTATCATCTTTCTGTAAGTTTTTTTAGATAGGTTAATTGCTGAGACGACATTACGTACATCTCCACGCATTAACACTATATCTGCCGTTTCTATTGCGATATCTGTTCCAGAACCTATAGCAATTCCTACATCTGCTTGAGCTAATGCGGGAGCATCATTTATACCATCACCAACCATCCCTACAATCCTATTCTCTCCAGATTGTTGGAGTTTCTGTATGTTTAAAGCCTTATCATTTGGTAAAACCTCCGCTAAAATGTGCGACTCGTCGAATTTAAGCTGTTGTCCAATAGCTAATGCAGTCTGCATATTATCTCCTGTAATCATGTAATTTTCAATTCCCATTTCTCTTAACTTATCTAGAGCATAAGGTGCTTGATCCTTCATCTTATCTGAAATTCCAATAATCCCACGTATACCATTATCAATACTAATTAAAATAGTCGTTATTCCCTGTTGCTGAAATTCCTCAAATTTAGCTTTATAATCTTCAGTTGAGATTTTGTTGTCAATCATTAATTTTTCATTACCAATCAAAACACTCTTTCCTTTTATATTGGCTTTAATTCCCTTCCCTGGAACAGCGTCGAACTCAGTCAGGGATTCGAGACTTATGGCCCTTTGGTTTGCTTCTTCTATAATGGCTCTTCCAATTGGATGTTCTGAACCCATCTCTGCGCTTCCGGCATATAATAAAACATCATTATCATCATAACCTGATCCAGTTAAGGATCGTTCTGAAAATATTGTAGAAACCTTAGGTTTACCAACAGTCAAAGTACCTGTCTTGTCAAATACAATTGTATTAATCGTATTAATAGATTCTAGCGAATCACCACCCTTAATTAATAAACCACTTTCTGCCCCTTTACCCGTTCCAACCATAACCGCGGTAGGAATAGCCAATCCTAACGCACAAGGGCAAGCAATAACTACAATAGATGTAAATACTTGTAATGACGTTTCCAGTTGTGTAGCTTGAAGTATAGGATAAATTTGAGTCCCAATAAAATACCAATAAAGAAAGGAACTGATAGCAATTACAATAACCGCAGGAACGAAATAATTACTAATTTTATCAGCTAGCTGTTGTTTTGCTGCTTTTCTACTTTGAGCTTGTTTTACAAAATCAATTATTTGAAATAATAAAGTTTCTTTTCCAATTTTCTCAGTTACCATATGAATTAGGCCGGTTTGGTTCACTGTGGCTCCGATTACTTCACTATCAATTTCTTTTTTAACATATTTACTTTCGCCTGTAATCATTGATTCATCTATCTTTGTTTTTCCTTCTACTACTTTCCCATCAACGGGAATTTTTTCACCTGGTCTTACTACTAACACATCCCCGACTTCAATTTCTTCAATAGGAATCTCCACTTCTTCTTCATCTTTTATAATCGTAGCAGTTTTCGATTGCAAACCAATCAGTTTTTTGATAGCTTCTGATGCTTGTCCCTTAGTTTTATGTTCAAGGTACTTTCCAATTAAAAGGAAAGTTATTATCATGCTCATAGCTTCATAGAACGTTTTTCCTTGTATTAAGAAAGTTGTTAAAATAGAGTAAATTAACGCGGTCGTTGTACCTAAAGCAACTAGTACATCCATATTTGTAGATTTGTTTTTTAATGATTTGTATGCTCCAATTAAGAAAAATGACCCAGAGATCACATAATTCGCCAACGCAAGGAAGAAAAGTAATATGTTGCGTTCTAATGAATCTATAACAAACCAGCTTATGGGAGTAATTATTAATGAAAATACTAAAGAAATTAACATAATTCGAAGTCGATATCTCATTTCTTTCTTATGCTTCACGATTTCTAAATCCATTGTTCCGGCTGATTTTTCAATATTGTAACCTAATTTCTTAACTTTAGAATATACTCCAATTTCGTCTAGTTCCAATTCATTGAATCCGATGAATAATTTTAAAGCTTTAAAATTCCCTCTAACATCATAAATTCCTTTGATGGTTTGGACGTCATTAATTAGAATTTCAAAATTCTCTTCTGTTAACTCATCTACTACTTTTAATTCAACCCTAGCTAAAGATGCGCTATAACCAAGATCTTTCACTGCAGCCTTCATAATTTCATAATTTGTTGTATTTGGATCATAATCAACTGTTGCTTCCTCATTTGCAAAGTTGACTACTGCTGTATTGACTCCCCCAAGACTACTTAACTTAGTTTCGATCTTTAAAGCACAATTAGCACATGTCATTCCACCTAGTTTAATATTTATATTTTCTTTAGTTTCCGTCATGAAAAATCACCTATTTCTCATATTTTTATTACCAAATATGATAATTATACCTTTTGTTTATATTTTGTAAATTATATTCTTTTTATTTTCAAGGTAGTTCGTTTTTAATTGATTATATTATAGTGCTTCAAACCTTGGTTAAAAAAAAAAATGAAACTTAAATTATATTTCTTCTCCACAATAAGGGCAAAATTTCACAGAATTATCATCTAATTTTTGTCCACAATTGTGGCAAAAAGTTGCGTTCCTTGAACCAATTTCCTCAATATCAGTTATATTGGAATTTATCTTATTGCTTACATACTTTTCGTTTTCTAGTAGACTCTTTGAATTAGGTTGGCCACTATATTGAAAAAGAAAGTATATTAAGATAATTACTGATAAAAGAATAACCACTATTCCTAAAATCATATAAAACCAGTTTCCAAATTCCATATCCATCATATGATGTCCAATATAATCGTAGTCATGAAAGATCATTTACCACCTCGATTTTAAAAATATTATTATATGATATATACTGAATAGTATATATTTAAATATATCTATTATAATATATATACAAGATTTTTATATCTTATTTAATCATTATTTTTATGTCCTAATTGGTGATTTTTATTAAGAGTAAGGAAGATGAAATTAAAGTTCAAAGTTTATCAAGATTTTTTATATTAATGTTGTTTAAATCAGAAAAATCAATTACGGGATATTCTATTTTAAAACGACTTGATAAGGATTTGCGTACAACTGCTAGTCCCACTTATGTTTATGATTTCTTAAAAAAGTTAAAGGAAGAGGGATATATTGAAGATATTCCAACCCCAAAATCAAAACGATCTAAAGGCTATAAATTAACTCCTTCTGGGATTGCATTTACTGATAGAATTTTTTCTAGATTTGATAACTTAATTGAAGTAGCAATTCAATCAAAATTAAAAGCATGTGCAAGCTGTGGAGTGAGACTTTACAAAGATTTTCATGTTGAGCCAGTTAGTGGTAAAGAAATGTACTTTTGTTGTAAACATTGCGCAAAAGCGTATATAGATTCTAAACATGAAATCTAAGATGATTATAACTGTTAAGGGAAATCGATATATTAGGAAAAATAAAAAAAGATTAAATAGAAAATAAGCTTCAACTTAATTGCATCTTAGAACTTAAATATTTAGTTATTATTTACTTATTTCCTTAGGTTATCTGTCCTCAGCATAATTTTTCCGAACGAATACATAAAGCAGTAGGCCAATCAAATTAAGAATAAAACCTATTATTAACCAGAATTCACTATTTTTAATTCCTCTCTTTAGGGCATCTTTATGCATATACTTAGCAATTAATAGACTTACTACAAAATAAACAATCCCTCCTACCAATGCGAAAATCCAATGAAATGTACCAAGAGGACATTGAAAAATACTAAAGATCATTTAATCAGCTCCTTTTTATATATATTATACAATATGATTTACTATAAGATGAATCACTATTTTATGTAATTATAGGTATCGATTATATTTTAAAAACTTTATATCAGTTTTTATTGTAGAAAATTTACTAATAGGATGAGAAATTTATTTTTAATTTACCTAAAATGTCACCTATTCTCTGAATTTATCAGGTTATTTATTTTGTTTTTTCTTTCGATAATTTTCAATAGCATCATGTAAAGCATCCGCAGCTAGATTGCTGCAATGCATCTTAATAGGTGGAAGTCCATCCAATGAATCAGCCACATCATTTCTAGTTATCTTAATTGCCTCATCTAAGGTTTTACCTTTTGCTAACTCAGTTATCATCGAAGAAGTCGCTATTGCCGCAGCACATCCGAAGGTCTGAAATGATATATCTTCTAAAATTTCTTTTTTTCCTTCTTTTTTCACTTTGATATATATGTGCATTAAATCACCACAAACTGGATTACCATGGATTCCAACAGCATCAGCATCCTTCAGCTCTCCCATATTCCGAGGATTTCTGAAATGATTCATTACTTTTTCTGAGTAAATATTGATTCAACTTGAGCATTATTAATTTGATATCTAAATAAGAATTATTAAACTAACTTTTTAATAGTTATTCTTAGATCTAAAAAATCTAATTTAATATTGTAAGTCTTCTCTTTTTTGGTAAAGATACTTTTTCCACGCCGAGTTCTTTAACATAATCTACTATATCTATTAATTTTTTAGCAGATTGATGAAAGAAGCAAACTTCTTTTGGTTCAAGAGTCTTTATCATTTCAGTTAATTGATTCTTATCAGCATGTAGTTTTATTTTTAGAGAGGGAACAAATGTATTGATTAAAAATGCTCTAAATGGCACCTTCCACGTATCTGAGAATAGAATTTCATCCTTCCCCTGGATTAGGTCTTCACCAGGTTTTTCATTAATTGAACCTGCCAGAAATACTAGATTATGCGGATTGCGTCCAATTACGTTGATAATATTTCTAATGATTCCATATGAAAGATCTGGAGGATGAGAAATAATGATATTATTTTTCTTTCTTAAAAAATCTAAATCATCATGATCAAACCATCTAAATTTAATGCTATTAAATGGGTTTGCTTTTTCACCAATTAAATTTGATATTGGTCCATAAATATACTCATATCGATGGTTAATTACCTGAATGTTTTTCCGTACCATCATATCCACATAAATATTGGGGCGTTTCTTGAAACCTTTTCTTAATTGTAATTTCCTAAAATATCTCCAAAAGATTAGCATAAAAGTAATAGCCAAGCTTGATGGATCCGCTCCAATTAGGACATTATCCTCATACTCTGCTTTTTGCTCCAAAAATAGAATAAGACTATGAAATTGATCAGATAAATTACCATAATCTTCCATTGCACTAGTTCCATCAATTAAGAGATAATCAATAGGCCGTGATATTTGTCCTAAAAATCTTCTTGTGCCTGCAAATGGGGTTATGTCATGGTATGTATAATCTCCAGTATATAAAAATCTAAAATTTTTTGCTTTTGCAAGAAGCATCAAGGCACCAGGCATATGACCTGCATGATAAAATGAAAGATAACATCCTTTTTCCTTAAACCTTAATTTTGTCCCATTTTCCACGTAAATTACATTTCTCACAATATTTCGGTATTCTTCTTCATCAATCTCTTCTTGGGATTCTTGTTTTAGAAAATTTGAATCTCTAAGAAGATATAAATCTAAAGAAATTCTCGAACATAAAATTGGAACTTCAGGATACATTCTAATTAATTCTTTTAAACCAGAAACATGATCATAGTGGCTATGAGAAAGGAAGATCGCATCGATTTTTGGTCTATTTTTTGGGTTATTTTTTTCTTCTTCTAATTTTTGTAATTCAATTGAATTTTCCAAATTTTCCTTAGGGGATATTATATCTGTAATTTCATTTTCTGATTTGCTTCTTAATTCTTCATTTATTATCTCAGGTAGATTTTGTAAATAATATTCGATATGTCTTACATCTCCTTCAATTTCTTCTTCTTCATTTGGCTCTGTTAGTCCACAATCCAACAGAATATTTAAGTTTCCTAAGCCTAGAATATGACAATTATGATTTGGCTTAAGCACTATCGGATAAATTGTTATTCGAGTATTATTCAAATTAGCTGGACTATTTATAAGAGAAATTTCATTAAAATAAGTTTCTTCATACTTCTTCTCTATTTTATCAATAGCTATAGAAATTTCACTATCTCCTACCGGAATTCCTGTTATGTAAAAATACCACCCATAATTTCTTACAATTTCCTCAAGATTTTCATACATGATATCTCCGATTAATGATTTGATGACAATAACTCTTTCTTCTTGATAATAAATTACTTTTTTAATAGATTTCTTCTCTTTATGAGGGATTTTATTATTTTTAAGAAAAAAGTCATCTAAAACATCGTTAAACGGAATTTGAATTATGTTGTTAGATTCCATAAGCTTTTTATAGTGAAAATATTCTTTTGTGTTATAGAGGGAACGCATATTATGCTTTTCTTTAATGATAATGGTGTGGTCATCAAATTGGTAAGTTTCAGTGCTGACTGTCAGTTCTTCTTTTTTTAATTCCTTTTTTTTTTCCTTTTGTTTCTTTTCTGATTTTGCTACATAAAAAAACCAGCCATATTTTTGAATTAATTTATCTCGATTATAGATAATATCTTTTCCTGATTTAGTAACAACAATAATAATCCGGTCTTCTTGACAATAAATAACTTTAGAAATAGAATTTTTAGTTTTCTTGGAAATTAAACTATTTCTTAAAAAGAGATGCTCTATAACTTCTTTTATCGGTTTTTGAGGAATGCCCTTTTGTTTCATTAGTTTTAATTTGTCCTTATATGATCTTATTTTAAATGAAGAATCCAATTCTTCCTTTCTTTGCAAAATAATTGATTTATCAAAAAATTTTAATTCCTCATCAACCATTAATTAACTCAAATCATCTTATCAAAAAATTCTTACGAATTTTCATAGTTCCTATTAAAATTAATTATTTAAAGTTATATTAATAGATTTGTAATAAACTACACATCTTCTGAATAATTATCAAGGAGCCTGTTCGCTTGGAGGAAAATTACGACTGTTAACTGATTCTCCTTGATCAATGGAAAGAAAGGTATTTAGACTATTAATTTTTCTATTAAATCTTAAAAATTTTTAAACAGACCTATAATTAGCGATAACATTAGAATCAAAATAGTACCCATAATAAACAATAATATTTCTTGTTCAGATGAAGGTTGTTTTTTTTCTTCGATTATGGTTTTTATTAAAAATGCTGATGTAATTAGAGATAATATTATTAATAATAAAACTAGTAAAGTGTCAGTTGAGGAGTTTTGTTGTATCAATAAAAGCATATTACGTCTCAAAAAGGTTAGTTGAGTTATCTACTGATATAATTTAGTTAACTTCAATAAATCTATTGGTCCTTTAATATTGAACAAACTTACTAAATTTTTATCTAAAGGTTGGATTTTTTCTTCAACAGATATATAATTGATATTCCAGTTTTTATCAATCAAGTTAAGTAATCCATAATTCTCAGTCGTGAGAATTTCTTTTACTTTTTGAAAACCTTTCTCTACAGGATAAATAGCAAAATAGGGCTCTAAAAATCCATTTTCCCATCTTGGCAATACACATTCATAACCTTCAGATTGCCTTATCATATATTCTATGACTTCTGGCTTGATTAAAGGCATGTCACATGATAAAACGAATGCTTTTTCGAAACTTTGTCCCAACAATTCCTTAAAACCCGAGTAAATTCCTAATATAGGCTTATAAATTTTAGGATGGTTAAATATCTCGCGATCATCAACAATAAATGTAATTTCTCTTGGAAATTCAATTTCCTTTTTATAGTTAAATATTTGTTCATCCGAGTGAGCAACTGCGAAAATATCTTGATCGGATTTAGATAAGGTTTCTATTTGATGTAAAATTAAGGGCTTTCCAAATAATTCTACCACTGCCTTTTCGGTACCAAAACGTGTACTTTTTCCTCCAATTAATATTAAAATTGCTAGATATTTTGGATTATCTAATTTCGACATATATTCTCAAAATTTTTCTTACTATTATTTTTTTTATAAAAGATTCTTTAAATTAAATTAGATTAGAGTTTGGTTATTAGCGAATTCTTTTTAAACTAATTAATAATCTTCTTCATCCCAATCTTCATCTTCATCAATATCCTCATCATCATCATTATCATCTTCATCTTCATCAATATCCTCATCATCCCAGTCTTCATCCTTTTCTTTTTTTTTTAATCTTATTCCATATTCAATATTCACTTTTTTCAGCTCCTTTTTAGATTATTTTTAATATCATTATAAATAATATATATATTCAAGTACCATAAGAAATAAAAATCATATATAAATGTTTCTAATTTATAAAATAAATCATAAGATTCACTTCTTCTATATAAAAATTCAAACCATTATTAAGTAAATATCTATAAGATAATACATTTGACTTATAAATTATACTAATTGAATGAATCTGTTCTTTATTTAAGATAATCTTTTAGTTGATTTCTTAAAATATACTAAATATTCCATTTGACTCCTTAAAAATGGAATATAATTAATAAAATTATTACTTTTTAATATATCAAAATTTAACTACCTACTTTTCGCACCAATAATTAGATATTAGGAAAAAAACTCTTAACCATGAAATATTAGAAAAATTAATTTGTTTTTGTTGACATACATTTTTCCTAAACATTAAATTAAGGTATGAGAAGGAAGTAATTATGATTAATTAGTTTATATTGGATTTATATGGGACTTAAAGAAAAGCTTAAGAACAAATATAATTTTAATAATATTATTTTCTAATTAAAGTAGAAATGAAAAAGTTTAAATAGATTATTTGCTATTTATAATTTCAAGCAATCTTTAAAAAATTAATAAAGTTTATAATCAAGAATTAAACCAAAGTATAAATTAAGAAAAAATATAAATGCGAAACGATTTAAAAATTGCTTATTTGAAATTAAATGTTTTGAACATTAAAAATGTTCGAGAATTTCTTGATAAAATAATAAATTTCATTTTTGGTTTAATTTTGGGACATAAATTTTTATATAAATTACATTGAAAAATAAAAATTTAAGATGACATTAAGAGAAAATAATATAGGCAAGAAAAAATCAGTAATAAATGGAAATGAGGTTTCAAAACCTATTTGCCTAGGACCTGTCTCTAATTTAGAAGAATTTGTAAAGGAAGATTGGTGGAAAAAGATCTTTAATGCTTATTATTTAAAAACTGATGGAGATGTTGTTGAAGATCAAAAAATCACCTCATTTGAAGTTAACTTTTTTTCCAAAGTGTTAGGAATTCGCCCAGATTATTATATTTTAGATCTTTGTTGTGGTCAAGGTAGACATTCAATTGAACTGGCTAAACGAGGTTTTGAAAATGTTGAGGGATTAGATCGATCAAGGTATTTAATACATAAGGCAAAAATAAACGCTAAAAAATTAGGATTAATTTGTAAATTTCGTGAAGGAGATGCACGCAAATTGCCTTATGCTCCAGATTCTTTTGATATCGTTATGATATTGGGGAACAGTTTTGGTTACTTTGAATCTATAAAAGATGATTATCAAGTTTTAAAAGAGGTATTTCGCACTTTAAAACCATGGGGCAAAATTGTAATTGATCTAACCGACGGAGAATATTTGAAAGATAATTTTCAATCTCGCTCTTGGGAATGGATTGATAAAAATTATTTTGTCTGCCGAGAACGGTCATTGTCGTTAGATAAGCAAAGACTTATCTCTCGAGAAGTTATAAATCATGTAAACAAAGGAGTATTAGTAGATCAATTTTATGCTGAAAGGTTATATTCTAGAAAAAATATTTCTGAAGTCTTAGAAAAATTAGGTTTTAGTGATATTGAATTTCATGGCACAATCACACCTGATTCACAAAGACAACAAGATTTAGGAATGATGGAAAGGAGAATAATAGTTAGTGCTGTAGTAAAAAAAGAATGGACTGAAATTAAAAGAAAAGTATCGCCAATCGAAAAGAAAGTTGTCGTGATTTTTGGTGATCCAAGTAAACCAGATACTCTTAAACCATCTAGTCTTTTTGATGATGATGATCTTTACACAATAGACCAATTAAAAGCAGCTTTAAAAGAATTAAATGGATATCATTTCTCTTACTTAAGCAATCATGATACTCTAAATAATGATATAGAAAAAATGAAAGGAAAAATAGATTATGCTTTTAATTTATGCGATGAAGGCTTTTTAAATGACGCTAGAAAGGAATTACATGTACCTGCTCTATTAGAAGTTTTAAATGTTCCTTACACAGGTTCTGGACCTCAGTGTCTAGCATTTTGTTATGATAAATCATTAATTCGAGGGATTGCTAAGGAATTAGAAATTCCTGTACCAGAAGCAATTTACATAAAACCCGAAGATAAAATTATAGATTTACCTTTATATTTCCCAGCAATTGTAAAACCAAATTTTGGAGATTCTAGCTTTGGTATTACGCAAAAAAGTGTAGTTAATAATGGAGAGCAACTTTTAAACGCGATTACAGATATTAGAGAAAAATTTGGTTATGACAAACCAATATTGATTGAACAATTTCTTCCTGGCAAGGATTTAACTTTAGGTATTATAGGAAATCCCCCAGATGACTACTTAATACTTCCAATAATTGAAGAGGATTACTCAAGTTTGCCATCTGACTTACCACACATTTGCGGGTATGAGGCTAAATGGTTACCAGATTCTCCTTATTGGCTTCTTAAATCGATTCCAGCAGAACTTCCAGAAGATACTATTCAAATCATTGAAAGTTCTTCTTTAAAATTATTCGAAAGGTTAGAATGTAGAGATTATGCTCGTTTTGATTGGAGACTAGATGGTGAAGGAAATCCCAAGCTTTTAGAAGTTAATCCTAACCCCGGATGGTGCTGGGATGGACATCTCGCAAAAATGGCGAAATTTGATGGTTTGTCTTATAAAGATATGCTAATTAAAATTTTAAATACTTCTGAACGAAGATTAGGTATACATAAAAATTCCGATTAATGTATTAATATATCTTCTTTTATGTTAATACTATTTATTAATATCTTTTTGCACTTAGATTTCTGAATTCTATCAAAAGAAATCAAGAATTAGAAATTCTATTTGAATTTATTAAAATTAAATAATTTTATATTAATGCTTGACTTCTATACTAATTATTTTTATCATCAGTTTTTCAATATAATCGTATGAATTTAATCCTTTTAATTATAATTTTTTGCATATTTGGAATCATATTAATTAGTTATGCGTCTAAAAGTTTAGATTTTGTAGCAATTTCATTATTAGGTTGCTTTATAGCAGCTACCATAACAGGCCTAACAGAAGAGATAGATTTTAAAATTTTTATTGAATATATTGAGTTTGAAGCCATCATTGTTATTTTATGTATGAGTATTATCACAAAACTCGCTCAGGATTCTAATATTTTAGAATTTTTGGCGGTAAAACTCTTTAAATTTTCAAAAGGGAACAGAAGAATTTTTTTCTATCTAATTTGTTTAATAACTACTTTACTTGCTGCGATCATTAGTGATGTTGTCGTTGTACTTATTTTAGCTCCAGTTGTTATTCGATTATGTCGATTCTTGAAAATAAGGGCTGGAACATATTTATTGGGGATGACGATTTGTATAAATATAGGATCAATCATTACACCTTTTTCAAGTGGAGAGAATATTATAATTTCTGTTGCTTTTGGATTGGATACTTTGTATTTTATAGTTTACTATTGGGGATTCTCTTTTTTACTTTTATTTATAACTATCTATTTAATGGATAAATTCTTTCTTAGTAAAGAACCTGAAATTGAAGAAAACCAAAAACGATTTGTATTAGAATTAGTAGATTCAGATGTAATGATTTCTAATAAAAAATTATTTTATATTAATAGCATTGGAATAATCGTTACAATAATATTATTTGCTTTTTTACCGTTACTTTATTTAACGGCAGCATTGTCCGCGTTTATCTTAATTCTGATTAATAAAAAATATACTAAGAAAAAAACGAGCGATCTTCTTAAAGACGTTGAGTGGGAAATTATTTTCTTTTTTATATCGTTATATGTTGTAATTGGTTGCTTGACAGCAGCAGGTTTTGAAGAATTATTTACAGGAATTCCCTTCGATGTATTAAATCCCTTTATGCTAAGTCTTGTAATTTTAATTATAGTAAGCTTAATATCCGGTTTTGTAGCAAATACACCTACTGCCTTAATCTTTATACCAATAATAGAATTTTTACAAGGAAGCTTCCCTTCAATTCCTTTATTATATTCATTTATAATTGGAATAAATCTTGGTGGAAATCTTATTCCTCAAGGAGCAGCATGTGATATGATGACGTTAAAAATTGCTCAGAAATATGATGTTGAGAATATGAACTTTAAACGATTATTAAAAGTAGGAGCAACTTTTGCAATTATTCATCTAATTTTATCGATTGGATATTTATTTCTATTAAGTTTATTTTTTGGTTAAATCTTGAATTATTGTTTTACCTTGGATTTCCTATTTTCTTAATGGTGAGATTTTTCGAAGTCTTTCAATAACGTGAGGGAGTTTTTCTAATAAATAATTTACATCCTCTTCCTTAATAAATTTACTTAAGCTTATTCTTAAAGAACCATGAGCTTCTTCTGGTTTTAAACCAATTGCCAATAATACATGAGAGGGGTCTAATGATTTTGATGAACATGCGGAACCTGTTGAGGTAGCAATACCTTCCATATCTAAATCTAAAACAATAGATTCTCCTTCGATATATCTAAATCCTAAATTTACATTATTGGGGAGTCTTTGTTTTGGATGTCCATTAAGATATGAATCTTTAATATTCTCAAGAACCCAATTAATGATTTTGTCTCTTAATTTTGTCTGTCTCTCTGCTTCTTGAGACATTTCTTGATTTGCTATCTCTACAGCCTTAGCAAATCCCGCTATTAATGGTACTGCTACTGTACTTGGTCTCATTTCTCTTTCATGCCCTCCTCCGAATAGAAGAGGTTTAATAAACTTACCCCGACCTTTCCTTATTCCTTTATTTCTTATATATAATAATCCTATTCCTTTTGGTCCATATAGTTTATGAGCACTAGCAGATAATAAATCTATATTCATGTCATTAACATCAATAGGAACTTTCCCAAAAGCCTGAACTGCATCTGTATGAAAAATGACGTCATGTTTTCTAGCAATCGCTCCTATTTCTTTTATCGGTTGGATTGAGCCAATTTCGTTATTAGCAAACATAATTGTAATTAAAATCGTTTTATCAGTAACAGCTTGCTCTAATTCATTAAGATTAATTAAACCGTCTTTATCTACAGGTAAGTAAGATACCTCAAATCCTTCTTTTTCTAATTGTTTACATGGGTTCTCCACGGCATGGTGTTCAATAGAACTTGTGATAATATGATTACCTTTTTCTCGATTTTTTCTTGCAACACCGATAATTGCCAGATTGTCTGCTTCCGTTCCTGAAGATGTAAAAAAGATTTCTTCTGGTTTTACATTAATTAATGATGCTATAATTCCTCGCGATTTTTCTAATATTTGTCCGGCTTTTTGACCCATAGAATGTAAACTTGATGAATTTCCATAAGTTTCTTTGAAATGTATGTTTATTTCATCAATAACTTTTGGATCCATTGGGGTCGTCGCCGCATTATCCAAATAAACGTATTTTGAACGAGTCATGATAAATCATGTTCATATACTTATTAATCTCATATTTAAATAAGAATTAAGCTTAAATTAATAATTCATTTGATGAGAGTTTTTATATTAATATTAATTCTTACAAAAATAAAATTTTAATAATTTTAAATAGATTGAGCTGATTAATAAATGGTCTTCTCTCTTATGTGGGGGATAACTGGAACAGGATATGTTTTAAAAGAGTCAATTAATCTAATGAGAGAATTACAAAATAATCATGATGTTGATTTAACTGTTATTCTTTCTAAAGAAGGCGCAACAGTTGTAAAATGGTATAAATTATGGATTGAGTTAACTGAGGCCGTTAAAAAGGTCAAGACTGAAAAGACTCCTAATGTACCTTTCTATGCTGGACCTTTACAACTCGGAAAGTATGATATGTTTTTGGTTTGCCCCGTATCAGCAAATAGCGTAGCAAAAATCGCATATGGGATAGCTGATACATTAATTACTAATTGTGTTGCCCAAGCTATTAAGGGAGGTGTAATCGTCTATATTTTTCCTTCAGATCAAGATTTAGAAGCAATATCAACTACTAGACCCGATGGCAGTCCTTTAACATTGAAAATTAGGGATATTGAAATTGAAAATATCAAGCGATTAAAAAAAATGGAAGGAATCCACATAATTTCGGACTTCTCAGAAATTAAACCACTTATTTTGAAAAAGATTAATGAAAAAAGTTAAGAATAGTTATTAACCTTAAGCTTCATATTTCACGGGTTGTATTGCCTCTTCTGGGCATGAGAATTCACACTTCAAACAACCTTGACATTTTTTGATATCCCTAAACTTATATCTAATTCCTTCTTCTTCCCTTCCCACTTTCTTCACAATTCCTTTATAGAAGAGATTTTTTGGGCAAAAATTTCCGTTTTTATCGAGGCATTTTTCACACATACTGCATTTTTCATGGTCTATTTTAATACTTATTATTTGATCTGGGTGAAGTATAGAAGTTACTTCAATTGCATTCCTAGGGCACACCAGGACACAATTTAAGCATGCTTTACACTTTTCATAATCAACTCTTCTAATACTATGCTCAAAATATATCGCTTTGGCTTTGCATGCCCGTAAACATCTTTCGCATCTTAAACAAAGTTCTTGGTCTATTTGAACTGGAACAAATTTCTCTTTAATAACTTATAACCTCAAAAAAAATTTCTCTCGATAAAATCAAGATAGATTAGACAATTATTTAAAAATTTTAAAATTCGTCTTTATGAATTATTGACTTATTATAATTTAAGCTTTAGAAAAAAAAATGAAAAAGAAAGTTATTTTTATTGAAAATATTGAGTATATCTCTCTTTTGGTTCCTGTGGTAATTGCTGTTGTCTTTGATATTGTTGTGCTTTTTCAGCCAATTCTAACATTTTAGCTTTCATTTCTTTTCCTTCTTCAATTAATTTGGATGTATCGATATTTAAATTGTATATTTGGTTTAGAACCTCTAATATAGAAGCCGCTCCTTCTGGTGTAGGTATTTCAAGGACAGGAGTAAAAAGCGCAAAAGCTTGTAATTTGTTTGCTAAAGCTTCATTAAGTACTGTTGCCTCTGGTCCTACAATTATTCCTTTCTCAACTTTTTTCAAACCGTATTTCTCTAATTGCTCTATCATGTGTGATTCAGCAGCATAATACACTGGATAATCGTCTATTATTCCACGTTGGGGAATTCCTTGGAAAATTACAATTTCTTTAGCTCTTACATCTTCAGATAAAGCCCAATTATTAATTGTCTTTGAGAGATCATTATAAGCTGCACTTACTTGAAATGGTACTTCTGAAATTCCTATGATTAAATTATTCTGTGGAGAATAGTAAAGCCGAAAAGGGTGTTTCAATACACCATCATAAAAGACACTGATGGGGGGAAGATAATCGCTTGTAACAAAACCGATTTCCTTTATATCAGGTAACTGTTCTATTAAAGCGTTAGCAACTATCGGGCCTATCAATCCAATTCCTGCAAAACCTAAAATTAGCGTTGAATCAGGTTTAATCTCAGTAGAAACATCATATATCACTATTGAACTTTTTTTCCCTTTTTTACATATATATTCTTTTTTTACCAATGATAGCACATCTTTATTTTAGTTATTAGTATTTTTCTTAATTCAATATTATTTAGTGAATCTTACAATATTAAAATTAATCTATTATAATACTTTAATGTGCTAATAAAAGAAATATTTCTATTTATCAAATAAATAGACAAATTTTATTTTTCATAAATCAATAAACTAATTATTAGAAATGTTTATTCTATAATAATCAAGAAAAAGCTATGAATATGCTTTTAGAACTTAAGAACGTTACTATTCCCACCCTTGACCAGAAATGTGTAATCGTTAACAACGCTTCTTTTGGAGTAAAAGAAGGATCAATACACGCAGTTATAGGTCCAAATGGTTCTGGAAAATCAACATTAGCATATACAATTATGGGGTTAGACTCTTATAGAATCTCTCAAGGTAAAATATACTTTGATGGAATAGATATAACAAATATGAGTCTTACTGAACGTGCTAAATTAGGAATTACACTAACATGGCAAGAACCTGCTCGTATAGATGGATTAACCGTCTTTAAATATATCACTTTGGGTATTAAAGATAAAAGTAATTTACAAGAAAAGGTTAAGGAAGCTTTAAGAACTGTTAACTTAGAACCTGAACGATATTATAATAGAATTATTGATGAAACTTTAAGTGGAGGGGAAAGAAAGAGAGTAGAACTAGCAGCTGCAATCGCAATGAGACCGAAATTAATAATTTTAGATGAACCCGATTCTGGTTTAGATATGATTGTAATTGAAGATTTTTTAAATATTTTCAATAAGATCAAGGCATTAAACATGACAATTCTGTTAATCACACACAGAGAAGATATTGGAATGGTGGCTGATTATGGAACCTTATTATGGAGAGGAGATGCTTTATTAACTGATGAATTTCCTAGAGTAATGATAAGATACTGTGCTAAAGCTGGATTAAAGGAATTTTGTAAAAGGGCTCTCTTTAAAAATGGAGGAAAATGTTTTGATGACGAATATATTGACAAAATTTTTAGAGAGGAAGGATTGTCATGAGAAGTAATGAATATCCTCAAGAGATTTTGCAAAGTCTAGAAGATTACAATATTGATATTAAGGATTTTATGCCCGGTCATGGAGGTGGGGCTAAATTACTTTTAAATTTTAATAAAATTACTGGCGTTGATCAAGTAGAAGGGATTATTTTAAAAGGTCGTGAAATTCCTAACGGGATAGTTGCTGATATTATTATTAAAGAGGGAACTAAACATGAGGAACCAGTTCATTTATGTTTTGGTGTAAACAAAGAAACGGGAATCCAAGAGATTTTTCCTAGAATTATAGCAGAAGATAATACAGATGTAAAAGTACAGGCCCATTGCTCCTTTCCGAAGGCTAATGGGCTTATTCATAAGATGTTTGGCCATTTTTATATTGGGAAAAATTGTAATTTTAATTATAGTGAGACACATTATCATGGTGAAAATTCTGGTGCATTAGTAGCTCCAGTGGGATATATGTATATTGGCGAGAATAGTGTATTTGAAAATAATTTTAATTTAACACAGGGTACACCAGGTAAGGTAAAAATTATGATAGATATTTATGCAATGAAGAATAGTATAATAAGATCAAATATTAAAGCCTATGGAAAAAGTAAAAAAGATTCTATCAGAGTTAGAGATTCTGTATTTCTGGAGGGAGAAAATGCGCGGAGTGTCATAAAAATGAAAGCAGCAGCTAGAGATGGAGGCGAAGTTTTGATGTATGGTATAACTGAGGGAAATGCTCCACATTGCAACGGCCATGTAGAATGTAGTGAAATAGTTCTAGGTAAAGGTTCTATATGTAGAGCTCGTCCGTTTATAAGAGCAATAGATCCTACTTCAAGTGTATCTCATGAAGCCTCTTTAGGAAGGTTTCCTCAGAAGTGGCTCGATGAGCTAATGGCTAAAGGATTAACAGAAGAGGAAGCCACAGATATATTAATTGAAGCAATGTTAAAAGAATAAATTAATGAAAATTTAAACTATGTGATTAACAATATAGGGTGAATAGTAATGGATAAAGAGAAAAAAGAGGGAGATTATGCTCCATTGTTTAAGTTAGAATCCTACAATGCTGGAATAATAGATTTAGAAGAATTTATTGGCAAACAAAAAATTGTTTTAATTTTTTCTCGTTATTTTGGATGCCCGATCTGTCAATTGGATCTTAATATCTTACTAGAGGATATAGATAAAATCAGAGCAAAAGGAGCAAAAATCTTGTATATAACTCAATCGGGGGAAAAAGTTGCTAAAGAATATATAGATAAATATAAAATAGACTTTCCAGTCATTCTTTCCTCTAAAGATCAATTATATACAGAATATGGTTTAGGATTAATGACAGAAGGTGCAGTAGCTGAAGTTAGAAGTAAATTTAAAGAAGCAATGAAATTAGGTATAGAACATGGAGAATATGAAGGATGGGAAAAACAGGGACCCGGTCAGTTTGTAATAGATGAAGAGGGAAAAATCATACACGCGAGAAAGGGATGGTTATTAGTCCCTGAAATATTGGAAGTGTTATAATCAAAATCTAAAAATTAAGGAAGTAATGATGAAAGAAAATACAATATATCATAATTATAAGTTTGTTGGAAAAATTCATGTTGATGAAATCCAACCTTGGTTTGATTTTGCCTCTATTAAGCCATGGGATGAGGGAGAAATACCATGGGTTTTAGAAAATAGAGTTAGAAGAGAGATACTAATATTCTTAGCAGATGGAGCAAAATCATTTAATGAACTTTATGATATTATAAATTTTTCTCCAAAACCTTTACTTATTACTAAGGATGAATATGACTGTCAGGTGAGTTATCAATGGACTAAAGAGACATTAGAAAATCATTTGTTAAATTTAGAATGGTATTATTTAATATATAAAAATAATGACAAATATAAACTGTCTTTTCCTATTTTAAAGTTCGAAAATTTGGCTGAAATCGATAATTTCATAAGTAAGTTCTCACAAGCATGGATTAAGATCATAAAAGAAACAAAAAATGAAATGGAAAAACATATGGCTGAGATTAAAGAAAAGATTCCTTTATATGAAATATTAGTTGAAAAAGCTGTTGAAAAATTGTATGAACTTCTGAAAAATGAGAAATTCTTACCACAGGAGCCAAATATTAAAG
>JBATUM010000225.1:0-5678 GCA_049671145.1 Promethearchaeia archaeon | reverse complement strand
ATTGTTATGATTTCTTAATTCATCTGTAATGACAACATTTTCATTTAAAGCATTTTTTAAATTTTCATTTTCTTTTTCTAAATCCTCTAATCTCTCATTAAGTTTTTCAGTTTTTACTTCAGAATCAGATCTTTGTTCTTCAAGGTAGGATTTGATCATGCTTTCTATTTTTTGTTGTAGATAATGCACTTTTTCTTTATATTCACTATTTTCAACGATTAAATCTTCACGTTCTTTTCTTAGATAATCCAATTCTTCTGATACATCATTCTTTGTCGCTACATTACTCTCTAACTTAGAAGTAATTTCTTGAATTTCTGCTTTTAAAGATTCAATTTTTACTCGGTTAATTCCATTTTCTTCGGTTAATTGGAAGATCAGTTTTTTTGCATCAATTAATTGTTGGTCTTTATCTTCAAAATCAATTTTCTGAGTAAAAATAGACTCTCGTTGAAGTTTTTCTATTTTTTCCTCTAATTCGTTAATTTTTGCATTATTTAATTCGTTTTCTTCGGTTAATTGTACAATTACTTTATTTGAATAAATTATTTCTTCACTTTCACCACTAAAATTTTTAGAATTTTCTAATTCATTACTGATATCTTCTAATGTCTGTTTTAATATTTCGATATCTTTATCTTTTTTAATGATTTCTTCCCTTTGATTAGCAACCATTTCTTTTAATATTTGGACATCTCCAGGTAGGTCATCATCTTCTATATCAGAAAGCTGAGCACGCTGGTTTTGAATTATTTGTTTTTGCTCATTAATCGTGAAAGTTAATCTTAGGACCTCTTCTCTTAAATACCTAATCATTCTCTCTAAATCCGAATGGGCGCGATTGGTAGAATCTATTGATTCAATTAAGTCTTTTAATTCTTTACTCATTTTTTAACCGTTTGATTTTAATAATGTTAAAAAAATTTGATTTAAAAAATATTCACATTTATTGTCATTTTATCATTTATTTCTAATTAACAATTGACAATTCTTATGATAAAACTTTATAATATAGTGATAGTAGTTAATAAAAAAGAATTTTTCAAAAAATGCAATTAAAATGCTATACTAAATTTAAATAACATAACTAATGAAATCGTAAATAGTAATATTTAAAAATATTTTTAAAATTTATTTCCATAGAAAATATAGTTAAAGTATAAATATACTACTGTAACATACCGGAGTATTGATAATGACTAATGAGGAATTAGATGACCTAAATTTAAAGCAGAAGGATGAGGATAATCGGGATGAAGATGATTGGGAAGATGAAGATGAAGATGAACTGGATAATTATAACGATGGAGAATGGGATGACAATTTTGAAGATGATGACGACGATGACTGGGACAATGATGAAAATGAACAAGATGACGAGGATTTTTAAGCTTTATAATACAGATTAAATATCTTAGCCCCTCATAAAAAAAATGAAAAAATTAATTCTATTTCTTTAAATATTTAATTTTACAAAATTTTTATTTCTCGAATAAAATCTCCTTGTACAATTGAATTTACAACCTTTTGATCTTCTGGACCTTCAACTTGACCGAATATTGTGTGACTGTTATTTAAATGGGGTGTCTCTACATGAGTTATAAAGAATTGAGATCCATTTGTATTTGAACCTGCATTGGCCATTGCTAGTATACCTGGTTTATCAAATTTTCTACCTGATTGAAACTCATCTACAAAAGGATATGAGATTTGCCTTCCCTGGTAAGGAAAAGAGTTAATTCCCACGGATCTAGGCCCACCTGTACCCTTTCCAAGAGGATCTCCACCTTGTATCATAAAGTTTTCAATAACACGATGAAATTTAAGGTTATTAAAAAATCCTTGCTTAGCTAAAAATAGAAAGCTAGAAACGGTTAGGGGTGCTTCATTATCAAATAAATTAATATTGATATTTCCTTTAACTGTTATTAGAATTACCTTTGTCATAATTATTCTAAATTTTGTTTATATTAAAATTATGTTTAAAATGTTCTACTGACTTTTTTTTTAATTTAAAAAAGATTTAAAATTAATAGCAATAAATCATTTTTATAGTTATATTTAATTCATTCAAAGCAAGTACTAATATGATGGTTGATCACGATCTCTCTTTCTTTTTTAATCCAAACAGTATAGCAATAATTGGAGCAAGTTCTACGCCCGGAAAAGTTGGATATAATGTTTTGAAAAATATAATCGAATCAGGATATAGTGGAAAAATCTTCCCTATTAATCCAAAAGCTAAAACTCTTCTTGGATATAAAGCTTATAAAAGTGTTCTAGACGTTCCAGAAAATATTGATATCGCGATTTTTGTTATTCCGAGTAAAAATGTTATTCCTGTTGCTGAAGAGTGCGGAAAAAAAGAGATAAAGGGAATCGTTGTTATTTCTGCAGGTTTTAAAGAAATTGGCGGAGAAGGTATAAACCGTGAACAAATGTTAGTTCAAATAGCAAAGAAATTTAATATGAGAATAGTTGGCCCCAATTGCTTAGGATTCATAGGAATACACTATAATGGGTCTTTTGCGGCTAATACACCTAAAAAAGGACATATCGCAATGATTTCTCAATCTGGAGCTATGTTGACAGGAATGATGGATTATTCCATGGAACAAGCTTTTGGTTTTTCTTGCAATATTAGTTTAGGAAATAAAGCTGATTTAGATGAGGTTGATTTTATTGAATATCTATCTGAAGATAATGATACAAAAATTATACTTTGTTATTTAGAATCCATAGAAAATGGAGAAAAATTCTTAAAAGTCGTACCTAAAGTCGCTAAAAAAAAACCAATAATAATTCTAAAAGCGGGCATAAGTGAAGCTGGAGCGAGGGCGGCATCAAGTCATACTGGTGCATTAGCAGGTTCTGATATTGCATATGAGCTAGCTTTTGCAAAGTGTGGAGTTATAAGAGCAAAAACTATAGCAGATCTTTTTGATTATGGTGAAATATTCCTTTTTCAACCTATTCCCGAAAAAAATTCTTTTGCAATAATAACAAACGCAGGCGGCCCAGGAATTGTAGCAACTGATGCATTTGAACGAGAAAATTTGAAATTTGCTAAATTTTCTGAACCAATCCTCCATCAATTAAGAGATAAACTACCTATAGAGGCCGCAATATTCAATCCTATTGACATTATTGGAGATGCATCACCAAAACGATATGAGTTTGTTATTAAAACTATTTTTGGCTTAAATTCTGATGAATCAACTATTAAAATTAATGAAGAAGATATAACTACATATGGAGCATTAATTATAATGTCCCCACAAGCACAAACGCATCCTAATGATGTAGCCAAGTCAATTTATAACATATCAAAAAAATTTTTATCAGAAAAACCTATATTATGCTCTTTCATAGGAGGAGCATCTATTAATGAAGCAACAAAATATTTAAAGCAACACTTTATTCCTTGTTATCCCTTTCCAGAACGGGCAGCTCAATCTCTCAAAGCTATGGTTGATTATAGTGAATATTTAAAAGTAACACCATTAGAACAATTAGTTATCCCTCAATTTAAGGTAAATCGAGATAGAGTAAAGCAAATATTTAAAAATGTTAAAAAAGATGATAGAACTGTTCTTTTAAGCCATGAAACGAGTGAAATATTTGAATGCTACGGGATTAAATCGCCAAAATCAAAATTAGCGAGAACACCTCGCGAAGCGATGAAATTTCAAGAAGATTTTGGAAAGGTCGTAATGAAAATAGTTAGTCCACAAATAATCCATAAAACTGATGTTGGAGGTATTATTTTAGATATTTCACTACCAGAACAAGCATTTGAAGCTTATATCCAAATTGTTGATAATTCAAAGAGATTTGGCCCCCAAAATGCTAAAATATATGGCGTGGAAGTTCAAGAGATGATTGACTTTAAAAAAGAAAAGAAAGTAAATGAATTGATTATTGGAATGTCGAAAGATCCCCAATTTGGGCCGATGTTAATGATTGGTTCAGGAGGTATTTACGCAAATTTCCTAAAAGATGTGTCATTCGCTCTCTCTTACCAGTTTACTAAAGAAGATGCAAAAGAAATGCTTCATAAAACCAAAATCTTCAGTTTATTACAAGGGGTTAGAGGTGAAAGCCCTTCAGACGTGGATTCTATAATCGAAGTATTATTACGCCTCTCTCAATTAGTTAATGATTTTCCAGAAATTATGGAATTAGACATTAATCCTCTGCTAAGTTTTATAGAAGGTTATTCTGCTGTTGATATAAAAATTACAATTTCACGTGAATGAATGAATCAGAAAATATAAAAAATGTAATAAATATAATTTAAAATGATAAAAGAAAAGAAGGTATAATTATGGCAAAAGCAATATATTTATGTTCTTTATCTGAACATGTCGGTAAAAGTTTACTTTCAATTGGTATTATGCTTAAATTACAAGAGGATGGCAAGAAAGTAGCATATTTCAAGCCAATTGGGATACCTAAAGGAGCTTTTTCTGATAAAGCTGATAGAGATGTTGGTTTTATCCAAAATACTGTATTTAAAACAACATTACCATATGATATTATTAGTCCTGTTTCAATTCCAGATTGTTATTACGTTGATTTAATTGATTCATCGAAAAAAGAAGACCATCTCAATTCCATTAAAAAGTCCTACGATGAATTAGAAAAAGAATTTGACTATATTATTATTGAAGGTGCACCAAGTATCAAAAAATATATTCGTGTTGGCTTAGACGACATTACGATTGCTCAAAAATTAGAATTAAATGAGTTGGTATTTATACAAACTGAGTCTTCTGATAAATGTATTGATAACTTATTCTTTACCAACAAATATCTCGAATTTAGAAATATGAAACTTAAAGGGATTATATTTAATAAAATTGATTACGATTATAAAGCTAGAATCGAAGAATTACAAGAAAATCATATTGACATATATAATATACCGCTTATAGGAGTTATTGATAAAAGTATTGAATTATTAAGCCCTCGGGTTTCTGAAATTCAGTATTCTATAGGAGGAGAGTTAATAAATGAACCAGCAAGGGAGAATTTGAATCAGATGGTTGAAACTTATATAATTGCCGCAATGAATGTTCAAGCAGCTTTGAAGTATTTAAGATCTGTCAAAAGAGCAGCTGTCATTACTGGTGGAGATAGAACTGATGTTGCTCTTGCAGCTTTAAAGGAAGATGTGTCAGTATTAGTGTTAACCGGGTTTATTCAACCTGATGTTGCAGTAATTAGTGCTGCTAATGAGAAGAAGATTCCAATAATTTTAAGCCCGAGTGATACTTATACTACCATTAGAAACATGGAGCGTGTAAAACCTGGCATTCAAGAAGAAGAAATTCAGTTAGTTTTAGAACTTTTGAAAAAACACTTAAATTGGGATTTATTATTAAAATAAATTACTATTTTTATATCCTATTTTCATTTTATAGCTCTCATTAAAGTTAAATACAATTAGTTAGACTAATTTGTCGATTTTTGTCATCTAAGAAATTTTTCTTTTAAACTATTTCATTCAATTTTAGGAAAATATTACTAATCTGCTAATCAGAAATCTTTAAATATAATAGATAAAAAATTATACCTAAGACCTTTGGAAATCTAAAAAAAACCAAAAAAAATTAAAAATAAAAAGGTAAATTGTTATGGCTTTTAAAGATAAAGTATGGATATTTTGTATGATT
>JBATUM010000224.1:0-6855 GCA_049671145.1 Promethearchaeia archaeon | reverse complement strand
AGGATCCAGTAAGACTTATGTTGATATCATACAGTTCTACAATTATTGATCTATTAGATAAATATGAAAAAAGTGATCTTATTATATATATATTAGAATCTCGTCCACTTTTCGAAGGTTATCGCGTTGCTGAATTATTATCAAAAAAATATGAAACGCATCTCATAATTGATGCCGCAATGGGAAAATTTTTAGATAGAATTGATTTTGTTTTCATTGGTGTTGACAGTGTATTAGAAGATGGTTCTATTATTAATAAAATAGGTACTTATCCTCTAGCTGTTGTAGCAAAATCCTCAAATACGCGAGTCTATGCCATATGTGATTCTTTTAAATATAATTTATTAAGCCATTATGGATATGAAGTTAAAATTGAAGAAAAACCTATAAAAGAAGTATACAATAAAAAAATCAAGCAGGAATTGCTTAAAGTACATAATTATTATTTTGATATAACTCCTCCAGAATATATTGATGGAGTAATTTCAGATTTGGGAATACTAACAATTAAAGAATTTATTGAAGAAGTTAAGAATAAACTCCCTATAGATTGGTTTGAAAAATTTATTAAATCATAAAAGGTGGAAATTGTTTGGATGTTTGGAAAAAGCAGTTTAAATTTGATCCCATACCTCCTCTTATTTTAACAAAAAGTAAGGCATTGTTGTATTTTATTCGGTATGATCTTTTAGAAGAGGATGTTGGTTCCATAAAACAGTTATGGGAATTAGATGGAGCCCAAAAACTACTAAAAAAACAACAGATGGATGGCTCGTGGAAATATCCTGGTGGAAAAAAAGATATGCGCTCTCAAGAATATTATGATCAATTAGAAACATATAGACAACTGGGATTTTTGGTAGAAATCTATGGATTCAATAATACACATGCTTCAATAAAAAATGCAGCCGAATTCCTATATTCTTTTCAAACTGATGAGGGCGATTTTCGAGGTATTTATGGAAATCAATACTCACCTAATTATTCTGCGGGCATTCTTGAACTCTTAATAAAAGCAGGTTATCAAAATGATATTCGTATTGAAAAGGGTCTCAAATGGCTTTTATCTGTTCGACAAGATGATGGTGGTTGGGCCGTTCCAATAAGAACTAATAATGCAAAATGGCAAGAAGTAATGAATTCCAAAGAACCACTTTACCCAAATAAAGTAAAACCTTTCTCTTACATGATTACTGGCGTGGTTTTAAGAGCATTTGTAATTCATCCTAAATATCAAAAAAGTTCTGAAATAAAATTAGTAGGCGAATTATTATTATCTAGATTTTTTGAAAATGATAAATATCCTGATAGACGTGATAAGAGTTATTGGACAAAATTCACCTTTCCTTTTTGGTTTACTGATCTTCTTTCTTCCTTGGACTCACTTTTTTTTATTGGTTTTACAATAGAACATCCAAAAATAGAGAAAGCTATGGAATGGTTCAAATCAAAACAGGAGGATGATGGTACTTGGAATTTAAAATTATTAAAAGGCGCAAAAGTTAAAGATTATAAACTCTGGATAAATTATTTAATTTGTAGGACTTTTAAGAGATATTTTTCATAATTATTCTATTTTTTCAGCCATATATGGTTTTAATAAGCGAATAGCGATAAGATAGAAAGGAATTATTGATAATTCGATAAATATTGAGATTAAGAAAGGTGCAAAGGCCCCAAATATAACGTAAACAATCCCTCCTAAAATAGGTCCTATTATTGCTCCAAGAATACTTATCCATTCTGAGACACCGAATATCTTTCCACGATGGCTTTTAGATATACGACTTAATACATTTTGTAATACTAACATTCCCCCCCAAGCAAAAGTAGAATCTAAAATCAAAATCAAACTGAATATCCACCCTGTCGTTGAATTTATAATTAACCATGTGACTAAGGAACCAAAGCTACTAATAATAGTAATTCCTAATATTGGATTAATTTTATCAGCTAATCTTCCTAATTTTGGTGCTATTAATAACGCTATAACTTGACTTGGAAACAGGATTAGCATAACTATAGTAGAATTCTTAATTTCTAAATTATCATATAAATAAGGTTGCAGATAAGGTTGAGCTAACATTTGATTCATATTAGTTGTTAAAAATGCAAACATTAAGACTGTAAATCCCAAAACAAAGATGTAGCTCATTTTTGATTTTAATTTAGTTTCTGAGTTAGAATCATTTATTTGGGGTATGCTAAAAGAATCTTCTCTTATTATTCCTAAAGTAGTAAGATGATCATCAAATGTTAAGCTTTCATCAACATCACGATTAAAAATTATCCCTGCATACAAATTGGAGGCACCAAACAAAATTAGGGGGCTGTAGACTAAATAAATATTCCCGGGAATAAAATAATTTGTTAATCCAAAGATTAAAAAACTAATGATTGATCCAACTAAATTACCAATTCCCATCATCCCACCCCTTTTTCCAAATGCATAGGAGCGATTTCTTTTATGTGATTTTTCAGAAATTAAAGTATTTAAAGGGCTCCAAAAAAGCCCTACAAAAAATCCCAAAATAAATAATCCAACAGCGAAGATATAAAGTGAATATAATATTATAGCAATATACATTACAAAATAACCAACACCCCTGCCAAAACTTCCAATTAATACTAATAGCTTCTTTGATACTTTATCTGTTAAATATCCTACAATAGCAGTGCTAAATAATGCTCCAAATAACTGGCTTGCATAAGCAAATCCCAATTCTATTTCTGAAAAACCTAAAAATTGCACAGTTATGTATGGTACTAAAAATGAAAAAAAGAAAAACCCTAGACTATTCCAAAATATGATTTTAATCATAGGATTAAAATCAGGAGTTACCTTTTCTTCACTTGTTTCAGATTTATTTGTCTTTGACATTTAAAAAATAAAAAATCTTTCTTAATAACTGATTAAACTTTAATATATGGAGAAAAGTAATAAATCAAAAAAATTTAATCAATTTTCTTAAAATGATTTTCTTAATTTCCATATAATTACATAATTTATCGAAGAAATGATTGTAATGACAATTTGAACTATTGGAATTAGGAATTCCAGAGGTCCGTACAAATAAACTAGGGGAATAATGGTGCTAGCAGATATCCAGCAGAGTACAGAGGCAATATAAGCATATAAAAACCTTTTCTTACCCTTTTGAATTCTCTCAGATTGATCTATTTTTTCAAGTAAGTTAAATGAAGCCTTCCCTATTTCTGATAAATAATATTTACTTTCTTTTTGGATTATAAGAGGATTTAAACTTTTTAGGTGATAGGATAGAGTTGGACTGTCAATTGTAATAATATTATTTTTAATGTCGGTGAAGGTTGAATCTTTCTTATTTCCAATATGTCTAATAATATCTCGACGTATTTCATGGCTCAATGACTTAAATACGGCATCTTCATTTGTTTCTGTATTATCCTTGCCTAATTTTTCTTGAGAATTCATAATTAATAATATAGATTGATTGAATTTATTATAATTGGAATTAATTATAGCATTACTTAAACGAGTTTCTTTCATTTCAGAATTAAACTTTATGGAATAAATGGATAAAGCTTAATTTTTTAAGAATATTCTTCTTAGTGTTTATTTTATAGCAAAAAAAATTAGAAAAAAATATTAAAGATTCGAAAAAAAATGTTAACTGCTGAACAATTAAAAGAAGTTTTAAAAGAGAATGTTATAAATCTTCGATTCCATGCGAGAGGTGGACAAGGCGGAGTAACAGCTTCAAACTTATGTGTAGAAGCCTTTTACGGTTATGGTGTTTGTCAACCTATGTTTGGAGCGGAACGTATGGGTTCTCCTACGGAAAGTTATGTAAGACTTAGTGTTAATGAGGATCTAGTTAGAACAAATGAACAAGTTTATGCCCCTCATGTTGTGGCTGTATTAGATCCTTCTCTTTTAGGAGAGATCGATGTAACTGCTGGATTAGCCAAGGGAGGTTGGTTGATTGTTAATACAGTTTTAAATCAAGAAGAAATTCAAGGTGTTGTTGGCAGAAAAGATATTAATATTGGTACAATTGATGCAACTAGAATAGCTTTAGATGTATTGGGTAGAAATATAACCAATACCATTATTTTAGGTGGTATTATCCGTGTTATGCCTATATTTTCGATAGATACTTTAGCAGATGCTATAATGAGACGTTTTAAGGGAGAATTAGCTGCTAAAAATGTTGCTGCAATAAAACAAGCTATTGAGGAAACATGTGTTTACGATATTGGTACGGATCCTGATTTTAGTATTGATTCCAAAGTTCCTTGGCAACAAGTAGCTCTTGGTTTACCAGGATATAAAGAATTGGATAAAGCAGGAGTTTGGTATTGTGATGAGGATGTTATAGAAATGGGAAGCGGGCAAGTAAATACCGGCTCTTGGGGTGAATGGGACATGCTCTGGGATGAAGAAAAATGTACAGATTGTCACCAATGTGTTTTCATATGTCCTGATTTTGCGATTATTAGAGAAAAAGGTGAAGATGGATTGTGGCATGTAAAAGGAATTGATATTTTACATTGTAAATCATGCCAAAACTGCCTTGAAATATGTCCAGTAGACGCTATAGATAAAAGAATGAAACAAGGTCCGGCATCCTGTGCCGCACCTGAAATTTAAAGGAGGTTTTAAAAAATGTCAATAGAACCTATGAAGATCTTTTTTAAGGAGATAAAAGAACCGATTGAAACTGCAATGATTGGAAATTATGCTGTTGCAGGCGGCGTAACTCAGACAGATCCAGATGTAATATGTGCATTTCCAATCACTCCTCAAACTCAATCTGTTGAGGGTTTATCTGATGTGGTCCATCAAGGAAGATTAAAAGCTGCTTTCGTAAATGTCGAATCTGAATTAGCCGCAATAAGTTATTCTACTGCGGCAGCAGCGGCAGGCGCAAGAGCATTTACAGCTACTGCCAGTCAAGGATATCTTTTGATGACAGAAGCTTTACCAATGGCTGTTGGGTGGCGATTGCCTTTAACAATGATGATTTCTGCTCGTGCTTTTAACTCTCCAAATTTATCAATTTGGAACACATGGGAATATACAGAAGTGAATTCTGAAATAGGATGGAATATTATTGTGTCAGAAAATGTACAAGAAACATACGATGCAGCCATTCTTTCAGTTATGATTTCAGAAGAATCTTTATTCCCCACGATTTTTGTACATGATGGTTTTATAATTTCACATTCCGTACAAAAACTAACCTTAATACCAGATGAAACTGTTAGAAATCTTACACCTAAAAAACCAAGACATACGATAGATCCTTCTAAACCAGGCACTTGGGGTGGAATTGTTACACCCTCTTATTTTATGGAAGGAAGAGCTAATTTGGATGAGGCAAAAAAACCAGTATTGAGTCAAATGTCCTCGGTTTTTGATAAATTTAAAGTTGCTACTGGCAGAGAATATAATTTAATTGAAACATATAATTTAGATAACTCTTCAAAAACCGCCTTTTGTTCAATGGGATCTATGTGTGGGAATATAATAAGCTGGATGATTAAAAATAAAGATATAGGATTAATCAAACTTCGAGCATATAGACCTTTCCCTTATGAAGAATTACGAAAAGTTATTGAGGACCATAATATTGAAAAATTAATTCTGTTAGAAAAAAGTGATTCTTTAAATAACATGTTACCTCCATTTTCAATGTCAGTTGCTTCAGCTCTTTATCCATTAAAAACTTTATTTAGAAGTTTTATTGTTGGCTTGGGGGGTCGAGATGTAACCCGAGATGAATTTAGTATTGCTAAAAAGAAAATGGAATCAGTAACAGATATGAAAGGCCAACTCTACGAATATTTAGGTGTGAGAGAAACAAAACAAAAAATATATGGGGTGGATCAATAAGATGTCAAAACCAGAAAGAAATGTAATAAATTTTGAAGATATCATTGCAAGAAGCGAGAAAAGTAATGTACTGTTTTTTAACTATGATAACGAAGCCTTCATGAATACCGGTATTCAAGAAAGTGGAGGAACCCCCCCATATGCTTCTACCACCACAGGCCCTGCAGGAGAAAAAATTCCTGGTAAAATTGGAGTTAAACAAGACTTGGTTACTCCCTTTGCTTTTTATGGAACAAAAAAGCTGTTCTTAGCAACAGTGAATCCCGCTTATCCAGCAGATTTCATGGGAAAAGTAGCGGATGCTCTTAAATCAAATGGTTCTGCATTTATTCAAGCATATTCAGATTGTATGAGAGGTTGGAGACATGGAGCTTCCGCAGCTGTGGAAATATCAAAATTAGCTACGGACTGTGGTTATTGGCCTTTATATACAATAAGAGTAGAGGATGGCATTCCTATATTTACCTATTATCGGGGATTGGATATTGATAAAGAAAAGTTTGTCGAATATTTGAAATCTATGGGAAGATTTAGACATCTATTCAAACCTAAGTTTATGGAAAAAGAAATTGATGAAATTATCTATTTAACGGAACAAAGAAACAAAAAACTTAAAGGGCTTATAGAACAATTTGGAGCAGAAAAACCAATAGATTTCTATCGAGTGAATCGTAAAAGCCTAGAACCTCAAAAGCACATTCAGCCAGGTCATGGACTTTGCCCCGGTTGTGGTGCAGGTATGGTCCTTAATCAACTCGCCACTGCAGCTCAAGCTGTTTCGGGAATGAATATTATTTATGTTAATAATACGAGTTGTTCTGAAGTCTCCACTTCAAAAGATAACGTAACATCTTGGAACGTGCCTTGGGTTCACCACTTATTCGAATCAGGAGCTACTGTTGCTGATGGGATCATAACAGCTAAAAAAATTATGAAAGCAAAGGGTCTTTATGATAGAGAAATACCCTGGGTTATCC
>JBATUM010000223.1:0-7547 GCA_049671145.1 Promethearchaeia archaeon | reverse complement strand
GTTGGGATGTTGATTTATCGCAATATATCGAGAAAAAGCCTTTTCGCGAACAATTAGATAATCTTTTAGCTTATCAAATGAAACAATTGAATTCTAAGAATATATTAAGTAATGAGTTATTTCGCTTTCTTGAAGGCTATATTCAAGCAATAAAAGATGTTTTGGTGTTGATTGAGTGAAAGTATTAACTGTAAACTTAGGGGATTTAGAATTTGAATTTCTTAATGTTTTAAAGGAAGAGGGTATATTTCCTTCACGTTCGGAGGCAATAAGGTTTATTCTTAGGTTAGGAATTCCTATACTAAGAAATGAGATTACTTTTGAAGCGAAAGTTATAAGTAAAGAACTAATCCCTTTCAAAAATGGTGAGACGGATAATGGAAATAATGCTTTTAGAAATGGCGTCCCTTTAATGAAGGAAAATATTAACCGTTTTAATAAATCTCAAGATTTATTTTATTTGATTCCAGATAATGAGAATCCTTGTAAATATAAGATTCTGAAAAGAATCTAAATTAAATTTTAACCTTTTTTTTTCCTTTTTTTGTGTGTTTTTTTATCCTGATAATGAAATTTATTCATTTTTGATTTTTTGCTTATTTTTTGCTTTCAGGATAATCAGGGGATACCATGAAATTATTGCTTTCGATTTTTTTTATTTTGAAAATTTTTCACTTTTTGTAGTAATAGTTAAATATAGATGTAATCCTATTTTATTACAAAAAAAATTTTTTTATAAAAAATTTATTTGTGAGGTTAGAATCATGGCTATAAGCACAAGACAGATTGTTTATACTGTCGTAAGTTTAATTATAATCTCAGCTTTACTCCCAATAGGTTTGGGTCTTACTTCAGCGATGGGACAAGTAAACGTCACCATCAATGGCGTACCCACAGCTCTTTCTACGCTGGTAGATCCAACAGTTTTAACTCTATTAACGACTTTATTGCCTATTTTAGTCGTAGTCGGTATCGCAATGTATTACATCCCAAAAGCGGGGGATTAAACCCGCTATTTTTTTTTTGCTTTTGATTCAATTATTATGAGTAAGAAAAAAGAACTAAGAAGAGAAGCTAAAGAAATAGGGAATTTTATTAAGCTAACTTTAAAGACCCTTTTATTATTTGTTTTTATTTTAATTGCGCTTACTTTAGGATGGGGGATTTATCGTGCTGTCGCTGTTCCTTCAGATATAGACCATACCTTTACACAAGATAATATAGATTTAGAGATGGGTAATTTTACTAATGGAGAGGCATATAATCTCGGTTATCCTTTTAATTATACAAATACCTATAATGCTACGTTTAGTTTTACCGATGATATAGTGGGGAATACCCCCATAGGTTGGGATGATATATCCTCAGCGTCATGTTCAGGAGTAGTTGCGAGTATAACAGATTCACATAACCGAACATTAGATTTATATGATAATAATGCCGCGGGACAGGTTGTTGTTTATAGAGACTTTTCAAGTAGCCAACAAAATGGTACAATTGAATTTTGGATAAAAACGTCTCCAATAAATACAGATGGGGTGTGGGTTCAAATGGAAAATTCTGGGGGCACGGATGCTATTTTAACAAGGTTTGAAAACGGTAATTATCAATATAGGAATAGCGCGGGTACTTGGGTCACCATTTTTGTATATGCTGTAAGTACGTGGTATCATTTTAGATTTGATTTTGAATGTAATGGGGATGGGTATATGGGATTAAGCGCAGATTATTTCTTTTTTTATGTTGATGGGGTTCAATATGGACAATATACGTTTAGGAATGCTGTGGTAGATATAGACCAATTTGAGTTTGTTTCTCTTGGTGCTGATAGTAATTATCATTTCTACGTTGATGCTGTGGGCTTCACATGGGATAATTATTATTCAATAGGGGATAATGTTATCCCATTAACAATTGAGGATTTAGATACTTTACAACCTATATATGATGAATTTAATTTTGAGGGAGTAAATGATTTGTATGAGACTTATGATGATAATCCTAATGGTTGGACAGATATAGAAACGGGGGGTGGCGATAGTGTTAATGTAAGACAGCTCCAAATACCTTCTTATAAACCAACATGGGAGCGGACTGTTGAAATAGCGTGTGCAAATGCTGGGAATATTCGGGGTTTGGAAAAGGATTTCGATTCAGACGCAGAGTATATACAATGGGACATCTCACATAACATATATAGTCAAACGGGAGCGGGAATATATATGGATATGACTATACACTCGAAGGATGAAACTGAAATTGTGGTTTTGAGAATTGATGACGACGGGATATTAAAATATATAGATTCTGGGGCGAGTGAAGTAAGTTTAGATTGGTTTAGAAAGCTTCAGATTTATTATAATTTTTCTTTAACTGTTGATTATGATAGTGATATGTGTAAATTGAGTATTTATAATGGTACTGATTATACTTTTGCCTTTCCCTTGAAGGCGACGGGAAAAACAGGGTTGGGGACTATTCAATATGAGATATTTGGCGCTGTGGGGGTTGCTATGGTTAGTTATGTCGATTCCTTCAGCGTTTATGTTGATGGGGATTCCTTAGCAGAGGATTATGGATATATTGCCCCGCAAATGGACTTAACAGGTATTTATGATTTAAACACTCATTATTTAGTTAATATGACTAATCTTATTGGTAATTTCTCTATTTATGCTTGTGCAACTGATGGGGTTGATTATGTCCCAGATTATTCTGATGAACAAGTGGTAAGGGAGAGAGAGGTATATAATAATTTTTCAATATGGGAAAATATATGTAAAAATACTAATGGATTTATTGTTTCTGATACAATTGTAAATGTTTCTATTGTAGTATTTATAGATTTTCCTACTTCTTTTAGTATCGGAAAGATAAATTTATTCGGGGGTCATTTAGAGATAGAGAATGAGGTGATTCGTTTTAATTTTATTTATTATCCAGATATACATCAGAACGATAGTTATTTCTGGGTTGATAATAACAATTATCTTAATTGGTATTGCGAACTTACGAATGATACATTAGAAAGCATGAATCTATTTTTAGATGTTCCAAATTTCGCAACAGTTAATAGAAGTATTTATTTTTATGGTTATCAAGATTATCAAGGGAATAGAGGGACAAGTTTTGGGATGACTTATGTAGGCGATGAACAAGATAATTTTCAGATAAGCCCCGATTATCGCTTATATCATTATTCCTTAAGACCAACAACGACATTAGATTATTATTTTCTAAGTGTTGGGGGAGCGTTAGACTTGTTTAATGTATCTGGGTATATTACTTCGATTTCTTTCAATTATCTGCCAAGTTATACAGACCTGACTATAACAACGCTTTCTTTATTTAACGTTATAATCCCTTTAATAATCGTACTCGTTCCAAGTATAGGGTTTGGATCTAAATTTGGTAAGAATGGATTCTTATTAATGTTCTTTTTTATGTCTTTAATCTGCGCTATTACGGGATTAATTCCCGCGTGGATAATGTTTATAATAGTTGTAGCTTATATCTTATTCTTATTTAACGAAAAGAGGCGTGGGGTAATTGGCGGTATATGATTGGATAATAGGAATGGGTTTAATGTTTGGTTTAGCTTTTACGTTTAATTATATGACATTTAAAGATTTAAAAGCGTTTTTTGGTTATTTGATGATATTTAACGCTTTTATAGTATGGGCGGGAATATTGCCTGTTTGGTCGTTAGTCATATGCGTAATTATCTCATCAACGATTATATACATAAATTTTCAAGGAGTTTGATATGTCTTTAATAGCTATTACTTTACTTATTATGTTAGTATTAACCATTCTTTCAATCTTAACAGGTACGGATTTTATAAGTCATATTATTGATATAGAATACAGCGGGATTGTTGATATTGATGACGTACCCGCTTTATTCGAGATTGAATCTGTAAGTCAGGATTTTTATGTAGACCCGTTATTAGGCGCGTTAGTAATCCTAACATCAATTGTAGTAATTGCGGGGGTTATAGGCATCCAGATTCTGGGGTCGGGCATCTCTGAATCGGGTCATAGAACGATTACAATATGTATTATCTACGCAGGAATTTGGACAATGCTAAGCGTTTTGGCAAGTCCCTTAATTTTCGGTATTACGCAATTTGGAGGGTTTATATATGTAGTTATAACGATATTATACGTTATAGGTGTAATTAAAATGATTGGAGGGGGAGGAATGTGATTTATCAATTTGAAATGTTCGATGCTTTACAGCCTATATTAACTTTCTTGATTATAATTGTTTTAATGGCTGTTATGTTAATTGTCTTTCTTAAAATAGAAAATTGGATGGTGTGCTTAGTTATACTTCTATTTTCGTTGATAATAGGAATTCTTTCTATAAGTATGGGAGATATTCCCTTTACTCCTTATTTCCAAATCTTTTTTATTGTTTTTCAATCAGTTATATTTTTAATAACAAGTTTGGATGCGTTTACAAAATGATGTTTCAAAAGAAAAGAAAATATTATGCTGTATTTATGGTAAACCAAGAAGGAAGTTATTCCTATATTGGTAAGAAGCGATTTAGACCTTCGCAAAAGAATCTTAGGTTTAAAAAGGGGACTTATGAAATAAAGAAGATGATTCCTTCATATATTAAAGGAATGAAGCTATATTATTTCTACGATTTAGAAAAGGGTCAAATATATTTTGGTAAATCAAATTCAAACGCTGACCCTGAAATCGACGATTTGATTATTTATAAAAAAATCGTAGCCCAGATAACATCAAGGCTTTCTGGAAGCCCATTTAAGATTAATATAATGTGGCTTTTAATGGGGGCAATTATGGGGATATTCGGAACAATCTCTGTATTCTATTTCATGTAGGGGGTTTTAAAATGAATGAAAATAGTGTTATGAAAGATTTAGAACCTGAGGAAATAGATGATTTAAGTTTACAAAAAATTCTTAATAGCCTTCTAAACGCAAAAGAAAATCTTGAGTTAAAAACTCATATACATGAGCCTTTAGACCTAGCAAAACTATATTTCCTCGCGGACTATTTAGATGTACGTTTTCCAACTCAAATAGATAAAAAGACAGAAGAGCGATTTTCTTTATCTGGGAAGGCTATTAAGTCCTTCATTACAATCTATCTTAAATATATGGTTAGTTGGAAGCGTGAAAGTAGGCGCGAGATTATTCGAGCAGTATCACAAATGTTTAATGAAGAAGATAGGACAATCTCTGATAAAATGACTAAGAACTTAAAGTAAAATAAATATCAAAAATAAAAAAGTGATATAAAATGCCACGAAAAAAAGGACAGTTTAATATTAATTATAGTTCATATAAAAAATATAGAGGAATAAATAAGATGTTAAGTGGGAGGCAATATTTCTCTCATGATGAGATAGCAAGGTTTTTACATTGTTCTAAATCGACTATCCAACGAGCAATAAAACATAAAAAAGCCCATCCTGAATATTATAGAAAAAAAAAATAAATGATACTAAAGTACAGGATAAATGATACTTTAAAAACGGAAAAAGAAATAATTATGATAGCAGTTGCCCCGAGAAAAAAAAGGTGAAATTATGTTAATTGGTTTAGTCGGTGATTTTGGAACGGGTAAAACCCTTTTTATGACAATGGTTGCGCTAGCTTCCCAGAGGCGCGTTATGGCTAATTATCATTTATCAATAGAAAATTATGAGTATGTCGAACCTTTAGATTTATATCAAAGTATGGGTTATAACTGTGATGTTTTATTAGATGAAATATACACTTGGTTAGAATCAAGAACTTCACATTCTTTTATTAATCGTTATGTTTCCTATATTATCTTTCAATCAAGACATCGGGCTATCGATATTTACGGGACGCTTCAATTATTATCGAGCGCTGATTTAAGATTCCGCGATTTAGTTCATATCATTATAAAATGTGTTCGAAAGGATAACGGGAATATAAACCGCGATAAATGGGATTTTAGATTCGAGTTTATGAAAATGGATACTCAGCATCGTTGGAATAAGGTTTTGACTTATGAGAATTCTAAAAAGTATTTTGGGTATTTTGATACTAATGAAATTATAGAACCTTATGATAAGGATTTCTTAGAGTATGAATTATTAAAGCGTTATCCAAGAAAGATGTTTGGTAAACTAAAAGATATAGCCGACCATGTTTATAAGGTTAAGTCAGACCATACTCATCAATCATTAAAACTTACTTTATTAGAATTGGGGTACGATGCGAGATATGAACCCCTAGTGTATGAAATTTTAAAAGATACATAATAGGTTAATAAAAGGTTTTAAAACGAGTAAAAATAATATTGGTTTATGGAAGAAATGTGTAAATGTCATATTTGTAAGGGGACTGATTTCAATGAGGTGTTAATCCTAAAGCGTGAGAAGTTTAGGGTAAAAGGTACAAAATATAGAGATGTGTTTAGAGTTTGTTTTAGATGTGCGCGTAAGTTAGCCTATTCAGGAGATTATAGATTTGGTTATTATTGGACTTCTTTTCTATTAGCACATAGGGGGGTGTTCTAAAATGAGATTTAAACTATTTAGAATGAAAGGATTCGGAAGAGTGAAATATATGTTTTTGGGAGAATCTAAGAAGCGACAATACATTGCGCTTTTCGGAAATGATAACAAGATTATTGACATAGGAACTTTCAAAAAAGATTCAGAAGATTACTTTTTGGTTTATGGCGAAGATACTAAATTCTATGAGGGAGGGAAAAAGACATCGTATGACTGATTGGAGTAGATTAACCGATTATATTTATAATTATTTTCCCGACCCTTCTTATTCCCGCGCGGAAGTCATACAATGGGCGCAGGAAAACGTTCCAGCATGGAAGTATATGAATAATGATGATAGAAAAATGATTATAGGTGATTGGGAAGCCTTCGTTAGTCCTGTCGAACCTAAGCAAATAGAGGCAATAAGAGAAGATATTGAAGAAATAGAAAAGGATATTAGCCCAGAACAGCGCGGAAGGTGGGGAAAAGTTAAGAGATGGTTAGGTAGGCTATTCGGGAGGTATTAAGATGGTTAAAACAGAAATGAGAACTAAAAAGAAAACCTTAAAGCTTAGAACAATGGGTATTTCTAATTGGAGTTATGACGAAGCTAATAAAAAGCTTTATTCTATTCAATTTTATGATTTAGATATACCAGATGCTTTTGAAGGGAAACCACACTTAATTAAAGTTTTGATTAAAAGAATACTCCGAATATTTCCTTATGATTGTATTTTGTATAAAACTAAACACGGATTACATTTTATTAGTTTTGCTATTTTACATGGGCAACATATTACAAAAGCGAGAGCGATTGAAACATCTAAATTGATTGGAAACCAAGATTATTGGACGGAAGCGAAAGATTTAACCTTAAGAATCTCTGATAAATGGAAGGTTAAAAGATTCTCTAAAAATCGAATTAAAGTATCAAAAAAGCCTAAATTTTTAGCGTTATTGCAGAAACCCAATAATTATATTATATCTGAAAAGCACCTAGATTTTTATTATAATTTTATGGGTCTACCCTTATGGG
>JBATUM010000222.1:0-2609 GCA_049671145.1 Promethearchaeia archaeon | reverse complement strand
CTTTTGACCAAATGATTGTATGAAATAATCTTCTCTTCTTTCATTTCAAGCACATTTTTCTATTAAATCTCAACTAGAACTTGAATTCCTTTAAAACTTCTTCCACGGTGTAATTATGATGTACAATTTTTGATATGGCACTAACTAATTTTGTAGGATCATCTGCTTGAAAGACATTTCTTCCGAAGGCTACTCCAGTTCCCCCAGCTTGAAGCGAATCGTAAACTACCTGTAGTAAATCAACAATTGTATCCATTCGTGGACCGCCAGCAATAATAACTGGGACATGAACGCTTTTTACAATGTATTTAAAGGAATCAATATCTCCAGTGTAATTTGTTTTTACTATATCTGCTCCTAATTCTGCTCCAGCTCTAACCGCGATATTCACAACCTCTGGGTCATTCTCATCTTTTATTTTTGTACCTCTAGGATACAGCATAGCGATAAGAGGTATGCCCCACTCTCCTGAAGCTTCCACTATTTTTTGAGCATCTTGAAGCATTTCTGGCTCTTCATTTGCACCGATATTTATATGAATAGAAACAGCATCAGCGCCCAATTTTATTGCTCTCTCTACAGAACAAACTAATACTTTTCGATTTGGATCAGGTGCTAGATTGGTAGCTCCAGATAAGTGAACGATTAAACCAACATCTTTACCATAACGTCTATGACCTGCTCCAATCATACCAGAATGCATTAAAACCGCATTTGCTCCGCCTAAAGCAACTTTATTTATCATATCCGCCAAATTTTCTAAACCCTTAATGGTGCCTAAAGTTAATCCATGATCCATTGGAATTATAATCGTTCTATTCGTTTTTCTGCTTATAATTCGTTCAATTCTAATATTTTTTCCAACATTCACTTTACTTTTAATATCCTCTTTTATTTTCAGATTTATTCGTAATAAATGAGAGTTATAATTTAAAATTATACTTCATTTTTATGGAAACAATCTTACCTTAGTTATTAATATAGATTTTAAAGAAATCATTTGATATCACTAATTATTCATCTATGAGTCCATACTTTTTAAGGCCATCTCTCATATCAGCTTGGAAAGGTCCTGGAGTTCCTTCTAAGAACGCTTCAATCATATCCTCGTTTTCCACTTGTTGTGAAGATCTTTTTTTGGCTTTTTCCTCTGCAAGTGATGATATTGTAACTCGTGCTATAGGCTGAAATTGAGGAAGTGTTAACTCTATTAATTTATTAAAAATCTTCTCAGTTTCTGAATCCCACATCAAACCCCTCTTTAGTTTTTCTTTAGGTTTAGTTGAAGTGACTCCAAATTCACGACTGGATACAATATCATCGATATAATTCTTTAAAGATTCTACATATTGAGTAGATTCCTCATTATTTAGTATTACAGCTTTTTTTGCCCATTCCTCACAATAATTACATTCATTACACATCGCTATGCAATCCTGCTTTTTAAAGAAATCTATAAAGCCATCTAATTTGGTATTATCTATATACAATTTTGATTTAAATTCTTTACCGAGAGTCTTACTTAATTTTAGATTTGGATCTTTTTGTTCTAGACCTCCATATGACATTGAGAACCCTTGAATAATATCGATTAGATTTCCATCATATTTTTGTGAAGAGAATGCTTTTACTGCCCTTATAATCCATTCTGTCGACATCCGCCGACCAGCGATTTTAAAATTATCGATCCCTATAGATTCATAATGAGATAAATCTTCTGGACGGACCCACCTTGCTTTAAGTACTTCAGTTGGATTTGAAAATTTGATAACGCTACAATTTAAGATACATGTATCAATATAATTACGCTCAAATTGTTGATGAGATTGGGATGCATGTCCTAAGATATTATAATGATAATATCTGAAGGGGCATTGATATAAACAACCATCAGTTAAAAGTAAAACGATTTTGCATTTTACTGCCCTCTTTATTTTTTCTAAAGTTTTGAAATCCCGGTTAATCATTACATCTGGAGTTATTTCACTGGCCCCCATCATTTCGTAAAATTTTGCGCGGGTCACGCTATTGACGTGTGCAATGGTAGAGACACGAATTTTTAGTTTTGGAAATTGTCTATTAATAAGCTGTATCAAAAATGGATTGGTTACTATCACATTATCAGTTCCTATATCACTAATCCATTGAAGATATTTAAGCAGTTCTTTATGGTAAAGTGTATCATATTCCATATTGTTCATACATGGAGCATTTAATAAATAAGAAAATTCCATTTTTTTCTCATGAATTCTCTTAATATATTCTGCTATTTTTTCTTCAGAAATTTTTGTTAGTAAAAAAGATGGGCGGCCTCCTCCCACGATAGTATGTTCTGCAACACCATATACATCAGTTACAGGATATTCTGCTAATTTATCTATAAGTTCAAAATCCCAATTTGTTGCTACACAAAACTTAATTTTTTTCACCTTTCTGTTATTTGTTAATATTTTTTATTTTAAATTAAAAAAATAGTGTAATTTAATTTTTATCATCTCCTCACTACTTTATTGCTTCAGCGTGAGCTTTTGCATTAAGTGGTAATAATGGAGCACAAGCCATAAGTTTAGTTACATCACCTTCTACAACGTAAGTACCCTCCATAGTAG